>NZ_JBSHBN010000038.1:0-60333 GCF_053612025.1 Kitasatospora sp. NPDC054768 | reverse complement strand
GGGGTGCCGTCGAACTCCTCGATCAGGGTGCGCAGGCTCTCGTGCCGGGCGACCACGTCGCCGAGGGCGAGCTCCAGCGCGGCGGCGTCCAGCTCGCCCGCCACGCGCAGGACGAGCGGCAGGTTGTAGAGGGCGCTGGGGCCTTCCATCCGGTCGATCAGCCACAGGCGCTGCTGGGCGAAGGACAGCGGGACGCGCTCCGGGCGTTCGCCCGCCGCGCTCAGCGCCGCCCGCTCGGAGCCGGCGCCCAGGCGGGCGGCCAGCCCGGCCACGCTCGGCGCCTCGAAGACGTCCCGGATCCCCAACTCGGCACCCAGCGCCGCCCGCACCCGGCTGAGCAGCCTGGTGGCGAGCAGCGAGTGGCCGCCCAGGTCGAAGAAGTCGTCGTCGATGCCGACGCCCTCCAGGCCGAGCACCTCCGCGAACAGCCCGCACAGGATCTCCTCCTGCGGGGTGCGCGCCGCCCGGCCGGCCGACAGCGCCCCGAAGTCCGGTTCGGGCAGCGCCCGGTGGTCGACCTTGCCGCTGCCCGTCAGGGGCAGGGTGTCGAGCAGGACGACGGCGGCCGGCACCATGTAGCCGGGCAGCGCCCCGGCGGCGAAGCGCCGCAGTTCGACGGCGAGTTCGGGCGTCTCCCGGCCCGCCGTGCAGTGGCCCACCGCGCAGTGGGCGACCAGGCGCCGGTCGCCGGTGTCGCTCTCCCGGACGGTGACCACGGCCTGGCGGACGGCGGGGTGGCGGGCCAGCACCTGCTCGATCTCACCGGGTTCGATCCGGAAGCCGCGGATCTTCACCTGGTGGTCGGTGCGGCCGAGGTACTCGACGCCGCCGTCGCGGGTGCGGCGGGCCAGGTCCCCGGTGCGGTAGATGCGCGCGCCCGGCTCGAAGGGGCAGGCGACGAAGCGCTCCGCCGTCAGTCCCGGCCGCGCCAGATAGCCGCGGGCCAGTCCGGCGCCCGCGAGGTACAGCTCCCCCGGCACTCCCACCGGGACGGGGTTGAGGTACTCGTCCAGGAGGTACGCCCGCACCCCGGCGATCGGGCCGCCGAGACCGGGGCGCCGCGCCGCGTCGAACGGCTGGGTCAGCGCGTAGACGGTGGCCTCGGTCGGACCGTAGAAGTTGTGGCCGGCGGTGTCGGGGTGCTCCCGCAGCCGCTGCCACAGCGCCTGGCCGACGGCCTCGCCGCCGAGCAGCAGGAGGCGCGGCGCGGGTGCGTCCAGCAGCCCCTCCTCGATCAGCTGCTCGGTGTAGGACGGGGTGAGGTGCAGGGCGTCGATCCCGGCGGCGGCCGTGTGGCGGACCAGCGCCGCCGGGTCGCGGCGCAGCTCGTCGCCGATCAGGTGCAGCTCGTGCCCGGCGAACATCCAGAGCAGGGGCTCCAGGGAGGCGTCGAAGCAGAGCGAGGCGGTGAGCGCGATCCGCTGCCGGCCGTGGGCCTCCTCGGTGCCCCGGATCAGGGCGGCGCGGTGGGCGGCCAGCAGGGCGGCGACGGCGCCGTGCGGCACCACGACGCCCTTGGGGCGGCCGGTGGAGCCGGAGGTGTAGATGACGTAGGCGGCGTCGCCCGGGTCGAGGGCGCACCACCCCGGGTCGGGCGCGGCGCCCTCGGCGTCCTCGGCCGGCGGGGCGACGTCGGCCGGCGGGGCGACGTCCAGGACGGGCAGGCCGGCCAGCACCCCGGGCAGCGGCCAGCGGTCGTCGGTGAGGGCGAGCGCCGGGCGGGCGTCGGCGAGCATGTGGGCGGTGCGCTCGGCCGGGTACTCGGCGTCCAGCGGCAGGTAGGCGCCGCCGGCCTTGTGCACGGCGAGCATGGCGACCACCGTCTCCGCCGAGCGCGGCAGGGCGAGGGCGACCACCGACTCCCGCCCGGCGCCCGCGGCCCGCAGGCGGTGGGCGAGCCGCTCGGCCCGGGTGTCCAGTTCGGCGAAGGTCAGCCGGACCTCGCCGCAGACCAGCGCGACGGCCTCCGGGGTGCGGGCGGCCTGGGCCGCGAAGGCCGCGGGCAGCAGCGGGAGTTCGGCCGGCAGGGCGGCGCCGGCCGCCGGGAGCGCGGCACGCTCCTCGGACGACAGCAGCTCGATGCGGCCGATCGGCAGCTCGGGCCGGGCGGCCACCGCCGCCAGCAGCCGCGCGAGGCGCACGGCGACGGCCTCGACCGTCTCCCGGTCGAAGAGGTCGGTGGCGTAGTCGAGGGCGCAGTCGATCCCGGCGGGCTCGCCGTCGGGGCCGAAGGACTCCTCGGCGATCAGGCTGAGGTCGAACTTGGCGGAGCCGTTGCCCGCCGCGAGCGGCTCGACGTGCAGGCCCGCCGTGGCCGGCTCGGCCCGCTCGTTGCTCTGGAGCACCAGCATGATCTGGAACAGCGGGTGGCGGGCCAGCGAGCGGGCCGGCCTGAGCTCCTCCACCAGGCGCTCGAAGGGCACGTCCTGGTGGGCGTAGGCGCCGAGGGCGGTCTCCCGGGCACGGCCGAGCAGTTCGGCGAAGCTCGGGTTCCCGGACGTGTCGGTGCGCAGCACCAGGGTGTTGACGAAGAAGCCGACCAGCTCGTCCAGCGCCTCGTCGGAGCGCCCGGCCACCACCGAGCCGATCGGGACGTCGGTGCCCGCGCCGAGGCGGGTGAGCAGCGCGGCGAGGGCCGCCTGCACGGTCATGAACAGGGTGACCCGGTGGGCCCGGGAGAGCGCGACCAGTTCGCGGTGGCACTCGGCGTCCAGGGTGAGCGCCACCCGGTCGCCGCGGTGGGAGGCGACGGGCGGGCGGGGGCGGTCCAGCGGCAGCGTCGCCTCGTCCGGGAGGTCCGTCAGGGTCTCGCGCCAGTGGGCGAGCTGGCGGGCCGCCAGGCTCTCGGGGTCGCTCTCCTCGCCGAGCAGCTCGCGCTGCCAGAGCGCGTAGTCGGCGTACTGGACGGGCAGCGGCGCCCGGCCGGGGGCGGCGCCCTCGGCGCGGGCCGCGTAGGCGCCGGTGAGGTCGCGGACCAGCGGGCCGAGGGACCAGCCGTCGCTGGCGATGTGGTGCAGCGCCAGGACCAGCACGTGCTCCTCGGCCGCGACCCGCAGCAGGGCGGCGCGGACGGGGAGTTCGGTGCGCAGGTCGAAGGCGTGGCGGCACAGTCCGGCCACCGTGGCGGCCACCTCGTCGGCGGGGCAGTCCCGGGTGTCGAGCGGGACCACGGCCTCCCCAGCCGGAAGGACGCGCTGGTACGGGGTGCCGTCGAACTCCTCGATCAGGGTGCGCAGGCTCTCGTGCCGGGCGACCACGTCGCCGAGGGCGAGCTCCAGCGCGGCGGCGTCCAGCTCCCCCGTCAGGCGCAGCGCCAGCGGCGCGTTGTAGAGGGCGCTGGGGCCTTCCATCCGGTCGATCAGCCACAGGCGCTGCTGGGCGAAGGACAGCGGGACGCGCTCCGGGCGTTCGCCCGCCGCGCTCAGCGCCGCCCGCTCGGAGCCGGCGCCCAGGCGGGCGGCCAGCCCGGCCACGCTCGGCGCCTCGAAGACGTCCCGGATCCCCAACTCGGCACCCAGCGCCGCCCGCACCCGGCTGAGCAGCCTGGTGGCCAGCAGCGAGTGACCGCCCAGATCGAAGAAGTCGTCGTCGATACCGACGCCCTCCAGGCCGAGCACCTCCGCGAACAGCCCGCACAGGATCTCCTCCTGCGGGGTGCGCGCCGCCCGGCCGGCCGACAGCGCCCCGAAGTCCGGTGCCGGGAGGGCGGACCGGTCCAGCTTGCCGTTGGCGTTCAGCGGCAGCGCGTCCAGCGGCACGATCGCGGCCGGCAGCATGTAGCCGGGCAGCGTCCGGGCGGCGGTGGCGCGCAGCTCGGCCGGGTCGAGCGGGCCGTCGGCGACCACGTACGCGACCAGGCGCAGCCCGTCCCCGTCGGGCAGGACGGCCGCCTGGAGCACCCGCGGGTGGGCGGTCAGGACGCGCTCGATCTCGCCGGGTTCGATCCGGAAGCCGCGGATCTTCACCTGGTGGTCGGTGCGGCCGAGGTACTCCAGCTCCCCGTCGCGGGTGCGGCGCACCAGGTCCCCGGTGCGGTACATGCGCGCGCCCGGCTCGAACGGGCAGGCGACGAAGCGCTCCGCCGTCAGTCCCGGCCGCGCCAGATAGCCGCGGGCCAGTCCGGCGCCGGCCAGGTACAGCTCCCCCGGCACACCCGCCGGGACGGGGTTGAGGTACTCGTCGAGGACGTGGCAGCGGGTGCCGGCGACGGTGCGTCCGAGGACGGGCCGCCCGGTGGCCTCCAGCGGGTGGGTCAGGGCGTCGACGGTGCACTCGGTCGGGCCGTAGAGGTTGTGGGCGGCGGTGCCCGGGGCCTCGCGCAGCCGCGTCCAGAGCGCCCGGCCGACGGCCTCGCCGCCGAGCAGCACCAGGGCCGGCGCGGGCTCCTCCAGCAGGCCCTCCTCGATCAGCTGCTCGGCGTAGGAGGGCGTCACCTCCAGGACGCCGATGCCCTGCTCGCGCGCGTGGCGGACCAGCGCCCGGGCGTCGCGCCGCACGTCGCCGCCGATCAGGTGCAGCTCGTGGCCGGCGACCAGCCACAGCAGGCCGTCCCAGGAGGCGTCGAAGCAGAGCGAGGCGGTGAGCGCGACCCGCTGCCGGGCGGCCCCGGCCATCACGCCCGCGCGGTGGGCGGCCAGCAGCGCGGCGATGCCGCCGTGCGGCACCACGACGCCCTTGGGGCGGCCGGTGGAGCCGGAGGTGAAGATGACGTAGGCGGCGTCGGCCGCCGTGGCCCGCGGGGCCGGGTCGGTCTGCGGGCCGGCCGGCTGCGCGGCGAGGTCGAGCGCGGGGTGCCCGTCGAGCACCTCGGGCAGCGGCCAGCGGTCGTCGGTGAGCACCAGCGCCGGGCGGGCCTCGGCCAGCATGTGCGCCGTCCGCTCGGCCGGGTACTCGGCGTCCAGCGGCAGGTGGGCGCCGCCGGCCTTGAGCACCGCGAGGACGGCCACCACCGTCTCGGCCGAGCGCGGCAGGGCCAGCGCCACCACGCGCTCGGGGCCGATGCCCCGGGCGATCAGCGCGTGGGCGAGCCGGTTGGCCCGGGCGTTCAGCTCGGCGAAGGTCAGCGAGAGCTCGCCGCAGACCAGGGCCACCGCGTCCGGCGTGGCCGCGGCCTGCGCCTCGAAGACGGCCGGCACCAGGGGCACCGTCGCGGGCAGCGGGGTGTGGTCGCCCGCCTCCGCGGCCCGCCGCCCGGCGGGCAGGACGTCCAGCTCGGCGACGGACCGCCGGGGGTCGGCGGCGACCTGGCGGAGGACCGACTCCAGGGCGGCGGCCAGCTGTTCGGCGCTCCCGCGGTCGAACAGGTCGGTGGCGTACTCCAGGACGCCGGCCAGCCCCGCGGCGGCGCCCTCGGCGCCCTGCCGCTCGACCAGGCGCAGGGTGAGGTCGAAGGTGGCCGTCCCGAAGTCGACCGGCTCCTCCGTCACCGTCACGCCGGGCAGGTCCGGGCCGTCCTCGGCGGCGCCCGCGAAGGCCAGCATCACCTGGAACAGCGGGTGGCGGGCGGTCGACCGGGTCGGGTTCAGCTCCTCCACCAGGCGCTCGAAGGGCACGTCCTGGTGGGCGTGGGCGGCCAGGTCGCTCTCCCGGACCCTCGCCAGCAGCTCGGCGAAGCTCGGGCGGCCGGACAGGTCGGTGCGCAGCACCAGGGTGTTGGCGAAGAAGCCGACCAGCTCCTGCACGGCCTCGTCGAGGCGGCCGGCCAGCGGGGTGCCGATGGGCAGGTCGGTGCCCGCGCCGAAGCGGTGCAGCAGGGTGGCGTACGCGGCCCGCAGGACCATGAAGAGGGTCACGCCGTGCTCGGCGGCGAGCGCGGTGAGCCGGGCGTGCAGGTCGGCGTCGAACTCCAGCGGGACGACCGCGCCGCGGTGGGTGGCGACCGGCGGGCGGGGGCGGTCCAGCGGCAGCGGGAGTTCCTCGGGCGCGCCGGCCAGCGCCTCGCGCCAGTGGGCGAGCTGGCGGGAGAGCGGGCTCTCGGGGTCGTCCTCGTCGCCGAGCAGTTCGTGCTGCCAGAGCGCGTAGTCGGCGTACTGGACGGGCAGCGGCTCCCACGGCGGGGCCTCGCCCGCGAGGCGGGCCCGGTAGGCGTCGGTGAGGTCGCGGTAGAGCGGGCCCAGCGAGGCGCCGTCCCCGGCGATGTGGTGGACGACCAGGACCAGGACGTGTTCCTCGGCCCCCTCGGGCCGCAGGTAGGCGTGGACCGGGAGGTCGGTGGCGAGGTCGAAGGTGTGGCCGGCGAGTTCGTCGCTCGGGCGGTCGGTGACGGTGAGCAGGCCGGTCGCGGGGGCGTCGAGGACGCGCTGGTACGGGGTGCCGTCGTGCTCGCCGAAGACGGTGCGCAGGGCCTCGTGCCGGTGCACGACGTCGCCGAGGGCGGCCTCCAGGGCGGCGGGGTCGAGCGGGCCGCTCAGCCGCAGGGCGAGGGTGACGTTGTAGGTGGCCGAGGGGCCGTCGGCCCGGGCCAGGAACCAGAGCCGGCGCTGGGCGAAGGAGAGCGGCACCCGCTCGGGCCGGGCGACGGGCCGAAGCGACGGGCGGGCCGGGGCGGGGGCGCCGGTCGCGCGGTCGGCGAGCCGGTCGGCGAGCCCGGCGACGGTCGGGGCCTGGAAGAGGTCGCCGATGGCGAGTTCGACGCCGAGCTCGGTGCGGGCCCGGCCGACCAGGCGGGTGGCGAGCAGGGAGTGGCCGCCGAGGGCGAAGAAGTCGTCGTCGACGGTGATGTCGTCGATGCCGAGGAGTTCGCCGTAGAGCTCGCAGAGCACCCGTTCGCGCTCGTCGCGGGGGGCGCGCCCGGTGTCGTCGGCGGCGAGGTCGGGGGCGGGCAGGGCGCGGCGGTCGACCTTGCCGTTGGCGTTGAGCGGCAGCGCGTCCAGCAGGACGACCACGGCGGGGACCATGTAGCCGGGCAGCACGGTGCCGGCGAAGGCGCGCAGGTCGGCCGGGGTGAGCGAGGCCTCGGCGGTGCAGTAGGCGACCAGCCGGGTGTCGCCGGGGCGGTCCTCGCGGGCGATCACGATGACCTGGCGGACGGCGGGGTGGCGGGACAGCGCCGCCTCGATCTCGCCGAGTTCGATCCGGAAGCCGCGCAGTTTGACCTGCCCGTCGATCCGGCCGAGGAACTCCACGGCGCCGTCGGCGCGCAGCCGCACCAGGTCCCCGGTGCGGTACATCCTCTCGCCGGGCGCGTACGGGCAGGCGACGAAGCGTTCGGCGGTCAGGCCGGGACGGCCCAGGTAGCCGCGGGCCAGGCCGGCGCCGGCGAGGTACAGCTCGCCGGGGACGCCGGGCGGGACGGGGCGCAGCCGGGCGTCGAGGACGTAGCTGCGCATGTTGTCGAGCGGGCCGCCGATCGGCACCCGGGGGCCGTCGAGGTCGGCGGGGGCGAGCGGGTGGTGGGTGGCGAAGGTGGTGGTCTCGGTGGGGCCGTAGACGTGGGCGAGCAGCAGCTCGGGGCAGGCCTCCAGGACCCGGCGCAGCAGCACCCCGGAGGCGGCCTCGCCGCCGGTGCAGACGACGCGCAGGGCGGCGAAGGTCTCCGGGGCCTGCTCGGCGACGAGGTCGAACAGGGCCTTGGTGAGGAAGACGGCGGTGACGTCGTGGCGGGTGGTGACGGCGTGCAGGGCGGTGGCGTCGAGGGCGCCGGGCGGGGCGACCACGACGGTGTTGCCGGCCAGCAGCGGCGTCCAGATCTCGTAGGTGGCGGCGTCGAAGGCGTGCGGGGAGTGCAGCAGGACGCGCTGGTGGCGGCCGTCCTGCCAGCGCCGGTCGGCGGCGAGGTCGAGCACGTCGCGGTGGCGCACGGCGACGCCCTTGGGGCGGCCGGTGGAGCCGGAGGTGTACATCGCGTAGGCGAGCTGGTCCGGGTGGACGGGCACGCCGGGGCGGTGGGCCGGGGCGCCGGCCTCGTCGCCGGGGCGGACCACGGCGGCGCCGTGCGGGAAGCCCGGGTCGGCGCGGTCGGTGAGCAGCACGGGGGCGCCGGTGTCGGCGAGCACGCCGGTCATCCGCTCGGGCGGCAGGCCGGGGTGCATGGGGACGTAGCAGCCGCCGGCCTTGAGGACGGCCAGGGTGGCGACGACGACGTCGGCGGAGCGCTCCATCAGCATCGCGACGGGGGTCTCGGGGCCGACGCCGAGGGCGGTGAGGTGGTGGGCGAGGCGGTTGGCGCGGGTGTCGAGTTCGGTGTAGGTCAGGGTGCCGCCGTCGTGGACGAGGGCGGTGGCGTGCGGGGTGCGGTCGGCCCGGCGCTCGAAGGACTCGACGAGGGTGCCGCTCCACCGGGGGGCGTCGGTGGCGTTCCATTCGACGAGGATGCGGGTGCGCTCCTCGGGGGCGAGCACGTCCAGGGTGGCGATGGGCGCCTGCGGGTCGGCGGCGGCGCCGGCCAGCAGCCGGCCGAGCCGGTCGGCGAGGGCGGTGACGGTGGCGCGGTCGTAGAGGTCGGCGGCGTACTCGATCGAGCCGGTGAGCCCGGCGGGGGCGCCGTCCGGGCCGTGCTGTTCGGCGATGCCGATGTTGAGGTCGAACTTGGCGACGCGCAGGCCGATCGGTTCCGGTGCGCTCTCCAGCCCGGGCAGGTCGGGTGCGGCGTCCTGCCCGTGGTTCTGCAGCACCAGCAGGGTCTGGAACAGCGGGTGGCGGCCGAGCGCGCGGGGCGGGTTGAGCTCCTCGACGAGGCGCTCGAAGGGGAGGTCCTGGTGGGCGAAGGCGTCGAGCTGGGCCTCCCGGACCCGGCCGAGCAACTCGGCGAAGCTCGGGTCGCCGGACGTGTCGGCCCTCAGCACCAGGGAGTTGACGAAGAAGCCGACCAGGTCGTCCAGGGCCTCGTCGGCGCGCCCGGCGACGCCGGTGCCGAGCGGGATGTCGGTGCCGGCGCCGAGCCGGGTGAACAGGGCGGCCAGGCCGGCCTGGAGGACGGTGAACAGGGTGGTGCGGTGGGTGCGGGCGAGGGTGAGCAGGGCGGTGTGCAGACCGGCGTCCCAGGCGACGTCGACGGAGTCGGCGGCGCCGGTGGGGGCGGGCGGTCGGGGGCGGTCGGTCGGCAGCTCCAGCTCCTCCGGCAGACCCGCCAACACGGTTCGCCAGTAGTCGAGTTGACGGACGAGCAGGCTCTCGGGGTCGCGCTCGTCGCCGAGCAGGTCGCGCTGCCAGAG
The DNA here is from genome assembly GCF_053612025.1 of Kitasatospora sp. NPDC054768. NCBI lineage: Bacteria > Bacillati > Actinomycetota > Actinomycetes > Kitasatosporales > Streptomycetaceae > Kitasatospora > Kitasatospora sp. NPDC054768. The sequence continues at coordinate 51,181 of NZ_JBSHBN010000038.1, read as the reverse complement.
CGCGTAGTCGGCGTACTGGATCGGCAGCGGCTCCCACGACGGGGCGTCGCCGGCGAGGCGGGCCCGGTAGGCCTCGGCGAGGTCGCGCAGCAGGGGGCCGAGCGACCAACCGTCGCCGGCGATGTGGTGGAGCACGACGAGCAGCACGTGCTCGGTCGGGGAGAGTGTGAACACCGTGACCCGGATGGGCAGTTCGCGGCTCAGGTCGAAGGTCTCGGCGGCGGCCGCGTCCCGGTGGGCGGGGTAGTCGGCCGGTGCGCGGTCCAGCACCAGGAAGCGCGGCCGCGCCTCCTCGGCGGGCAGGATCCGCTGCACCGGGACTCCCCCGACCACCGGGAACACCGTGCGGAGGGCCTCGTGCCGGGCGACCACGTCCGCCGTCGCGGCGCGCAGCGCGGCGGTGTCGAGCTCGCCGCGCAGGCGCAGCGCGAACGGCAGGTTGTACAGCGCGGTCGGCCCCTCGATCTGGTCGATCAGCCAGAGACGCTGTTGGGCGTACGAAACCGGGATCACGGTGCTTCCTCTACTCACGTCACGGCACGGCACGGGGTGTTCGGGATGGGGACGGTCGGTCGGCGGTCAGACGGCGGCCAGGTCCGGGCGGACGCTGGGCCGGCAGTCCAGGACGTCGACCGGCTGTCCCATCGAGACGGCGATCCTGCGGTCGCCGCGGTACGGGTCCCGGCCGTGTGCGCAGAGCACGTTGTCGACCAGCATCACGTCGCCGACCTGCCACCGCTCGCGAACGGTCGCGGCGTGGTACGCCTCGTTGAGGGCGTCGACGTCGGCGCTTCCGAGCGGTTCGGCGTCACCGAATCCGGTGTTGAACGGCAGGCCGTCCGGGCCGAACTCCTCGGTCATCGCCTCGTGGATGTCCGGGTCGAGCGACCACTCGTTCCAGAACGCGAGGTGGTTGAACCAGACCTCCTCACCCGTGCGCGGGTGGTGGATGGTGGCGGGGCGCAGCTGGCTGGTGCGCAGGTTGCCGTCCGGGCGCCACTCGCAGGTGATGCCGTTCTCCCGGCAGTAGGCCTCGACCTCGGCGGGGTCCTCGGTGGCGAAGGCGGTGCGCCAGCCGAGGGAGACGTAGTCCGAGTAGGCGCGGGTGAGCGTCCAGCCGGAGGTCCGCCCCCGCTCGACCAGGTGTGCCGGCAGGTGGTCGAGCACCTTGCGGCAGTCGGCGGTCGGGGTGGCCCCGCCCTCCTCGGGGGCGATCAGGCAGGCGAAGAGCAGCCGGCCGGGGAACGTGAGGGTGTAGCTGTTCTCGTTGTGCATCCGGATCGGCTGGGCCGGCGGCAGGTCGGTCGAGGAGAAGACCCCGTTGCCGTAGTCGCTGCGCGGGGTGGCCTTCTCGCGGTAGGGGGTGCGCTCGGGGATGAGCACGTCGCGCACGGCCGCGACGTCCTCGGTGCTCGCGACCGGCAGGCCGCGCAGGAAGATCGTGCCGTGGCGGTGCAGGGCGTCGGTGAGCTCGGTCTCGTTCTCCCGCAGCCAGTCGCAGGCCTCGCCCAGGTCGGCGGTGCGCGGGGCGTGGGCGAGGGCCGGGCGGCCGGGGTTCAGTTCCCAGGTCGGCATGGTGGCGCTCACTGGTGGGCGAGGGAGGCGACCAGGCTGGCGGGCCTGATGTCGGTCCAGTTGGCCTCGATGTAGTCGAGGCAGCCCTGGCGGGTGTCCTCGCCGTGGACGGTGGTCCAGCCGGCGGGCACGTCGATCCAGACCGGCCAGAGGGAGTGCTGGTTCTCGTCGTTGGCCAGGACCAGGTAGCCGGCGTTGTCGTCCTCGAACGGGTTGCTCATGGTGTCCTCCTTGGGTTGATTCGAAGGTACGGGCGGCCCGGGGCCCGCAACGGCAGGAGGCGAGGCAGGTACGCGGCAGTTCGGTGCGGGTGGCTGCCGCCGTCGGACGGTCAGCGCGGGAGGAGGCGGACCGGGAAGCGGTCCAGGCCGAAGTTGATGATCGAGCGGTTGTGGGTGACCGGCCCGGTCGGCTCGATGACGGCGACGCGTTCCAGCATCGCCGTGAACAGGGCGCCGAGTTCGGCCTTGGCCAGCGGTGCGCCGATGCAGTAGTGGGCGCCGAGGCCGAGGGCGAGGTGCTTGTTGGGGCTGCGGTCGAGCAGGATCTCCTCGGGCCGGTCGAAGACCTCCGGGTCCCGGTTGGCGGACCACACCCAGACGGCGACCCGGTCGCCGCGCCGGATGGTGTGGCCGTCGAGTTCGGTGTCCCGGCTCGCGGTGCGCAGGGTGTGCAGCCCGACCGAGGTCCAGCGCAGGAGTTCGTCCAGGGCCGAGTCCATGCCGACCTCGCCGCGCTGCAGCTTCCGCCACAGTTCCGGGTGCCGGGTGAGGGTGTGCAGGCCCATGGCGGCGGTGTGACGGACCGTCTGGACGCCGCCGACCACGATGTTGTCCAGGTTGAGCACGACGTCCTCGACCGGCAGCAGCTTGCCGCCGACCCGGTAGGTCGCCATCTTGCTGATCAGGTCGTCCCTCGGGTCCGTCCGGCGCAGCATCACCTGGTGCAGCAGGTACGGGATGAGCTGCTGGTGGCCGGCCCGGCGCTCCTCGGGGGTGTTGCCGAGGAACGCGACGTCGCAGACCCGTTCGACCATCTCGCGGTCCTGCTCGGGGACGTCCAGGAGGTCGCACATGACGGACAGCGGGAGGGCGGAGACGGCGTCGACGAGGTCGACCTCGCCCAGTTCGACGGCCTTCTCGACGATCGAGGCGGCGAGGTCGGTGATGCCGCGGGCGGCGCCGCGCACCGGGCCGGGGGCGAAGAACGGGTTGGCGGGGGCGCGCAGTTCGCGGTGCCGGGGCGGGTCGGTGAGGGCCATCATCCGGCCGGAGCCGACCGGGACGTTGCCCTCGCCGGCGCCGAGCAGCGAGCCCTGTTCGGAGCTGTAGAGGGCGGCGTTGCGCAGCACCTCGGCGGAGTGCCGGTAGGAGAGCACCGACCAGACCTGCCCGTCGTCGACGGTGTCGGTGCGGTGGACGGCGGACTCCCGGCGCAGCTCCGCGACCAGCGCGGGGGTGTCGGGGCGGGCCCACAGGTCGGGGTCGGTGAGGTCGACCGCGGTGGTGGTTGGCATCAGTGCTCCGTCGTGGACTGGTGGGCGGCGCCGGGCCGCGCGATGAGGGAGGAGAGCAGGTCGACCGGGCCGGGCCCGTCGACGGTGGCGAGCAGGTGGCCGCCGGGGACGACGTGGTGGCCGGAGCCGCCGCGGGTGTGGGCGGCCCAGCCTTCGAGGCCGCCCACGGCGAGGAGGGGGTCCTCGACGCCGACGACGGTGTGCAGGGCGGAGCCGATCGGCGGGTGGGGCCGGGGCCGGTAGGTGTCGACCACGGCCAGGTCGGTGCGGATGCCGCGCAGCGCGTTCTCCTTCAGGTCGGCGTCGCCCTCGACGAGTTCGCCCATCCCGGCCAGCCGCAGCAGTTCGTCGGCGGTGTGCCGGGGGCGGTCCGCCCCGGCCCAGGCGGCGGGCGGCGAGGCGGCGGCGGCGACGACCAGCTCGGGGCGCCGCTCGGCGGGCAGCGCCCGGGCGACCTCGTAGCCGAGGAGGGCGCCGAAGCTCTGCCCGTAGAAGCCGAACCGGCCGGTCAGGTGCGGGGTGAGGGCCTCCAGGACGGCGTCGACCAGCAGGTCGAAGCTCGCGGGCATCGGGTGGCCGAGCCGGCCGCCGCGGGCCGGAGGTCGCAGTGCCCAGACCTCGGCGGCCGGGGCGAGGGCGCGGGCGAGCGGGGTGTAGGCGGTGGCGTCGCCCCCGGCGTGCGGGAAGCAGAACAGCCGGTAGGGGCGGTGGGGTTGGGGCGCGGGGACGAACAGCCAGTCCCCCTCGACGCGGGGCCGTACCCGCAGCGCGGCGGTCATGCGCCGGCCGCCCGGGCGCGGGCGGTCAGGGCGGGCCGGGGGGCGGCGGTGCCGGCCGCGGCGGCCTGCCCGACGGTGGCGGTGAAGGCGGCCAGGTCGGCGGAGTCGAGCAGGTGGCGCAGCTGGAGTTCGATGCCGAGCCGGCGGCGCAGCAGGTGGACGACCCGCAGCGCGGCGATCGAGTGGCCGCCGAGCGAGAAGAAGTCGTCGGTGGGCCGGACGCCGGTGACGCCGAGCACGGTGCTCCAGACCTCGGCGACCTGCTCCGCCAGTCCGCCGGTGCCGGCCGCCGCCTCCTGCGTGGGGGTGGCGGGGGCGGCGGGGACGGGCAGCGCCGCCAGGTCCACCTTGCCGTTGGGGGTGAGCGGCAGGGCGTCCAGCACGGTGATCACCGAGGGCACCAGGTGGGCGGGCACGGTGGCCCGCAGCCGCTCGGTCAGCTCGGCGGCGGTGACGGCGCCGGTGACGTAGCCGGCCAGGCGCCGGTCGCCGGGGGCGGGTTCGTGGACGGTGACGGCGGCGGCCCGGACGCCCGTCAGCCGGGCCAGGGCGTGCTCGACCTCGCCGAGCTCGATCCGGTAGCCGCGCAGCTTGACCTGGCGGTCCACCCGGCCGACGTACTCCAGCCGGCCGCCCTCGCCGCGCCGGGCCTGGTCGCCGGTGCGGTACATCCGGGCTCCCGGCCCGCCGGACGGGTCGGCGACGAAGCGCTCGGCGGTCGGTGCGGGCCGGCCGACGTAGCCGTGGGCGAGTCCGGGCCCGGCCAGGTACAGCTCGCCGACGACGCCGTCGGGGACGGCGGCGAGCTTCTCGTCCAGCAGGTGCAGGCGCACCCCGGGCAGCGGTTCGCCCAGGTGCGGCCCGGGGCCGCTGATCGGCGCGGTGACGGCGTCGACGGTGCACTCGGTGGGCCCGTACAGGTTGAGCGCGTCGATGCCGCCGTCGGCCAGCTCCCGCCAGGTGCGCTCGGGGACGGGCTCGCCGCCCATGAACAGCCGCGGCACCCGGGCGCCGGCGAGCGGCTCGCGCAGCAGCTCCCAGTGCGAGGGGGTCAGGTCGAGGTCGGTGACGGCGTGCTCGGCCAGCAGGGCGGCGACCCGGGCCGGGTCGGCGCGGTGCTCCTCGCCGATGACCAGGACGGTGTCGCCGCGGCAGATCCGGGCCCACTGCTGGACGGAGGCGTCGAAGGAGACGCTGGCGTTCCAGCCGACCACGCCGGGCCCGGCGCGGTAGGCGCCGGTGGCCTCCAGGGCCTCGACCAGGGCGGCGACGGCGCCGCGCGGCACCTCGACGCCCTTGGGACGGCCGGTGGAGCCGGAGGTGTGGATGACGTAGGCCGGGTCGAGCGGGTGCGCCCCGGTCGGCAGGTCGGGCCCGTCGGCGGCGGCGTCCGGGCGCAGCACCGGCACGCCCTCGGCGGCCGGGAGGCCGTCGGCGCTGATCAGGGCGGCGAGCCCGGCGTCGGTGGCCATGAAGGCGAGCCGCTCGGCGGGGTAGGCCGGGTCGAGCGGGACGTAGGCGGCGCCGGCCCGCCAGACGGCGAGCAGGGCGACCGGCAGGTCGGCGGTGCGGCCGAGGTGGACGCCGACCCGGTCGCCGCGGCCGACGCCGAGGGCGCGCAGGGCACGGGCCAGGGCGGCGGTGCGCCGGTCGAGTTCGGCGAAGTCCAGGCGGTCGGCGCCGGCCAGCACGGCGGTGCGCTCGGGGTGGGCGGCGACGGTGGCGCGCAGGCGGTCCAGCAGATCGGTCATGACGGGTCCTCAGAGGTCTCGGGCGGCGGCGGCCATGGTGTGCAGGGCGGTGGCGTAGGTGTCGATGAACTGCTCGGCGGTGCTGTCGGTGACCAGCGAGCGCTGGTGGTCCACCGCGAGCAGCACCCGCTGGGTGACCGGGTCCTGGATCACCGAGGCGCCGAAGGCGAAGCTGTTGGGTTCGTGGCGCAGGGTCGGCTCGGTGCCGATCCGGCCGTCCACGATGCGGGCCGAGCTGAGCCGGCCGAGGGCGTGGAAGCGCAGGTAGCCGAACTGGCTGTCCAGCGCGGTGTCGGTCATCAGCCGGGCGAGCCGGGCGAAGGGCACCCGGCGGTGCGGCATCATGTCCAGCTCCTCCCGGTGGACCTCGCGGACCAGGGCGAGCAGGTCGCCGGTGGGCTCGCAGCTCAGCGGGACGGTGTTGAGGAACAGCCCGTACACCTCGGTGCCGCCGAGCCGTTCCAGTCGGCCGTTGACGGCCAGGCCGGTGGTGACGCGCTGCTTCCCGGTGACGGCGGCGAGGGCGTGCAGGTGGGCGGCGAGCGCGACCGACTTGACCGGCACGCCGAGCGCGTCGGCGACGGTCCGCAGCTGGTCGGGCGCCTCGGGCAGCACCCGTTCGACGGTGCGCGGCGCCTCGTGCACGGACTCGCTGCCGGGGAACAGCTGGCCGCTGACGCCGGACAGCCGCTCGCGCCAGTAGCCGAGCGAGCGCTCGTCCCGGGCGGCCTGCCGTTCGACGGCCACGAAGTCGCGGAAGGCGGTGCGCGGCGGCGGGGTGGGCGCGCCGAGCGGATCGGCGGCGAGGGCGCCGTGGCGCTCCAGGATCTCGGTGAGCAGCGAGGTGAAGCTCCAGCCGTCGAGGATCGCGTGGTGCTCGGAGACGGTGAGCTGGAAGGCGTCCTCGGCCAGGCGCTGCACGGTGATCCGGAACAGCGGCGGGGCGGTGAGGTCGAAGGGCGTCCACCGGTGGGTGTCGAACACCTCGCGGATCGCGGCGTCCTGGTCCGCTTCGGCCGTGCCGCGCAGGTCGGCGAACTCGACGGGGGCGGGCAGCCGGCCGTGGACGAGCTGCAGCGGTTCGCCGTAGCCGGACAGGTCCAGGCCGGTGCGCAGCACGGCGTGGCGGTCCAGGGCCTCGGCGACGGAGCGGCGGAACGCCTGTTCGTCGAGGTCGCCGGAGATCCGGTAGGAGTTGACGTTGTGGTAGCTGTCGGTGCCGCCGGCGATCTCCATGTGGAAGACCATGGAGAGCTGCATGGACACCATCGGGTAGGCGTCGACGACGCCGGGCGGCAGGTCGGCGCGGTCCTCCGGGGTGATCAGGGCGAACGGCTCGTGGGCGTCCGGGTCCTCGGTGACGGGCTTCGCCAGCGGCAGCAGGGCGGCGACGGTGGGGGCGTTGAAGACGTCGCGCAGGCTCAGCCCCCAGCCGCGCTCGTGCAGCGCGCCGGCCAGCTGGACGGCCCGGATGGAGTCGCCGCCGAGGTGGAAGAAGTCGTCGTGGACGCCGATGCCGTCCACCCCGAGGACCTCCGTCCAGACGGCGGCGAAGGCCTCCTCCTCCGGGGTGCGCGGCTCGACGTGGCGGCCCGCGGCGGCGGCGCTGCGCTGCCCGGGGGCGGGCAGGGCGGCGCGGTCCACCTTGCCGTTGACGGTGAGCGGCAGCGACTCCAGCACGGTGAAGGTGGCCGGGACCATGTACGGGGGCAGCGAGCGGCCGAGGAAGGCGCGGACGTCGGCGGGCTCGCGTCCGGTGACGTACGCGGCGAGGCGGTCCTCGTGCACGGTGACGACGCAGGCGTCGACGTCCGGGTGGGCGGCGAGGGCGTTCTCGATCTCGCCGAGCTCGATCCGGAAGCCGCGCAGCTTGACCTGGAAGTCGGCGCGCCCGATGTACTCCAGTCCGCCGCCCGGCAGCCGCCGGGCGACGTCGCCGGTGCGGTAGAGCCGGGCCCCGGGCGGGCCGTACGGGTCGGCGACGAAGCGCCCGGCGGTGAGGCCGGGGCGGCCCCAGTAGCCGTGGGCGAGGCTGCCGCCGCCGATGTACAGCTCGCCGGCCGCGCCGGGCGGCACCGGCCGCAGCCAGTCGTCCAGGACCTGGGCGCTCAGGTGCGGCATGGGCGTGCCGATCAGGCTGCGTTCGAAGCCCGCGCTGCCGGCCAGGTCGTGGGTGGTGACGTGGACGGTGGTCTCGGTGATGCCGTACAGGTTGCAGAGCCGGGCCGGGGGCGGCGGGTCGAGTTCGAACCAGCGCTGGACGACGGCCGGGTCCAGCGCCTCCCCGCCGAGCATGATCCACTTCAGCGCGGGCAGGGCGCGCGGGCTGCGGCGCAGCACCGGCTCCAGCTGGCGCAGCGCCGAGGGGGTGAGGCAGAGGCGGGTGACGCCCTCCTCCTCCAGCAGCTGGGCGAACTCCTCGGGCGAGCGGCTGGTCACGTACGGGACGACGACCAGGCGGGCGCCGTGCAGCAGGGCGCCCCACATCTCCCACACCGTCCAGTCGAAGGCGTAGCTGTGGAAGAGCGTCCAGGTCTCCTGCGGGCCGAAGCCGAAGTGCCGCGCGCCGTCCGCCATCAGCCGGCTGACGTGCTCGTGGGCGACGGCGACGCCCTTGGGGCGGCCGGTGGAGCCGGAGGTGAAGATGACGTAGGCGACGTCGCCGGGGCGGCCGGCGGCCGGCGGGCGGGTGTCCGGCCGGGCGGCCAGGTCGGCGGCCTCGGCGCTCAGGTCGTAGGCCTGCCAGGGGCCGTCGGGCACCCGGTCCGGGCGGTCGGTGACCACCAGGGCGACGCCGGTGTCACCGAAGACCAGGGCGGCCCGGTCGGCGGGGGCGGCCAGGTCGACGGGCACGTAGGCGGCGCCGGTCTTGAGCACGCCGAGGACGGTGACCAGGACGTCGGCGGTGCGCTCCAGCAGCATGCCGATCCGGTCGCCGGGGCCGGCGCCGCGGGCGCGCAGGGCGTGCGCGAGGCGGTTGGCCCGGCGGTCCAGTTCGGCGTAGCTCAGGGTGCGGTCGGGGTCGCCGACGGCGGGCCGGTCGGGGTGGGCGTCGGCGGCCCGCTCGAACAGGTGGTGCAGGCAGTGGCCGGGGGTGTCGGTGGCCGCGCCCGCGTCCACGGGGCGGGTGGTCAGCCGCAGCACGGTGGCGTCGGGGTCGTCCAGGGCCGCGGTGAGCAGGGCGTCGTACTCGGCGGCCAGCCGGCGGACGGTCTGCGGGTCGAACAGCTCGCTGCGGTACTCGGCCTCGCCGCGCAGCTCGCCCCCGGCGTCCCCGCCGTCGAACACGGACCAGGTGAGGTCGAACTTGCTGGTGCCGTTGGAGCGCACCCGGCTGCGGGCGGTGGCCGCCGGGCCGAGCGCCAGCGGGCTGCGGTCCTCGCCGTGGGCGCCGAACACCACCTGGACCAGCGGCGGGTGCTGGGCGCTGCGGGCGGCGCCGAGCCGGTCGACGATCTGGTCGAAGGGCAGGTCGAGGTAGCCGTACGCCTCGAAGGCGACGTCCTGGACGTGCTCCAGCAGGTCCCGGAAGCCCAGCGCCGGCGCCAGCCGCAGGCGCAGCGGCAGCAGGTTCACGAAGTAGCCGAGCAGGTGCTCCAGTTCGGGGCGGTCCCGGGTGGTGACGGGGGTGCCGACCACCAGGTCGTCGGCACCGGTCCAGCGGTTCAGCAGCAGGGCGAACGCGGCCAGCTGGACGGTGAACGGGGTGACGCCCTCCGCCTCGGCCAGCGCGCGGACCCGCGCCGCCGTCCCGGGCGCGAGGCCGAACTCCTCGGTCCGGCCGGCCGCTCCGCGCTCGGCGGGCCGGGGCCGGTCGGTGGGCAGCTCCAGCAGGGTGGGGGCGCCGTCCAACTGCTGCTTCCAGTAGGTCAGGTGCTCCTCGTAGGAGGTGCCGAGCTCCTCCTCGGCGCAGTCGGCGTACTGCACGGTCAGCTCCGGCAGCCGGGCCCGCCCGCCCCGCACCGCCGCGCCGTACAGCTCGGCGAGCTCGCGCTCGAAGACCTCGGCGGACCAGCCGTCCCAGACGATGTGGTGGACGGTGAACAGCACCGTGGTGCGCTCGTCGGCGAGCCGGAAGGCCTCGGCGCGCAGCAGCGGGCCGGCGGCCAGGTCGAAGGGCTCGGCGCAGCGGGCGGTGAGCAGGTCCTCCAGGCGCTCCTCCTGCCCGGGGCCGCCCAGCGGGCGCAGGTCGGTCACCGCGAGCGGCACGGCGAGGCGGTGGTGCACCTGCTGGCGGGGGCCGTCGGGGTGCAGCGCGAAGGTGGTGCGCAGCGTCTCGTGCCGGGCCGTGACGGCGTCCAGCGCGCGCTGGAGCAGGGCGAGGTCGAGCGGGCCGGTGACGTCGAGGGTCCAGGGGGTGCAGTAGGTGACGGCCCGCGGGTCGAGGCGGTCGAGGAACCAGAGGCCGCGCTGCAGCCCCGAGACGGGCGCGGTGCGCGCCGGGCGGTCGGACGGGCTCACGGCCTCGTTCCCTTCGTGTGCGGTGCGGCCCGTCATCGGGCGGCCAGCCGTTCGGCGATGGCGCTCACGGTCCGGGCCCGGAACACCAGTTGCGGGGGGACGCGGCTGCCGGTCTCCCGGGACAGCCGCATCGCGACCCGGACGGCGGCCAGCGAGTTGCCGCCGATCCGGAAGAAGTTGTCCTCGCGGCCGACCTCGGCGAGGTCGAGCACCTCGCGCATCGCCTCGGCGACCAGGCGTTCGGCCTCGGTCAGCGGGTCGGCGGCCACGGTGGCCCCGGAGCCGTCGGTGGCCCCGGCCGCGTCGGCGGCCCGGCGGCCGGCCGGGGCGGGCAGCGCCTTGCGGTCCACCTTGCCGTTGTGGTTGAGCGGCAGGGCGTCCAGGACGTCGAGGGTCGCGGGCATCATGTGCTCGGGCAGCAGGGCGGCCAGGTGGTCGAGCAGCGCGTCCGGGGCGGGGGCGCCGGCGGCGACGGTCACGTAGGCGGCGAGCCGGCGGTCGCCCGGGGCGGGCTCGTGGACGGCGACGGCGGCCTCCCGGACGGCCGGGTGGCGGGTGAGCGCGTCCTCGATCTCGCCGGGCTCGACCCGGAAGCCGCGGATCTTCACCTGGTCGTCGATCCGGCCGGTGACCTCCAACAGGCCCTCGGCGTTGAGGTGACCGAGGTCCCCGGTGCGGTAGAGGCGCTCGCCGGGGGCGCCGTACGGGGAGGCGACGAAGCGTTCGGCGGTGAGGCCGGGCCGGCCGAGGTAACCGTGGGCGAGACCGTCGCCGGTGGCGTACAGCTCGCCGGTCGCGCCGGGCTCGACGGGGCGCAGCCGCTCGTCCAGGACGAGGACGCCCTTGCCGTTCAGCGGGACTCCGATCGGGACGGAGGCACCGGCGGTGTCGGCGGGGCCGACCCGGTGGCAGGTGGTCAGGCCGAGGCTCTCCACCGGGCCGTAGCCGTTGGCCACCGCCAGGCCCGGGTAGGCCTCCAGGGCCTTGGCCACGTGGGTGACGGAGGCTCGCTCGCCGGCGGTGAAGGCGAGCTTGAGGCCGTCGTAGGTCTCCGGGAACTCCTCCAGCAGGAAGTTGAACAGGCTGGCGGAGAGCTGGAGCTGGGTGACGCCGTGGCGGCGGGTCAGCTCGGCGATGGTCTGCGGGTCCGGACGCTGGCCGGGCTGGAGGACGCAGGCACCGCCGAAGCAGAGCGCGCCGTACAGCTCCAGGGCGAAGGCGTCCCAGGAGACCGGCGAGCACTGCAGCCAGACCTCCGCGGGGCCGAAGCGGGCGTAGTCCTGGCCGAGGTAGGTGGTGGTGAGCGCGCGGTGCGGGACGGCGACGCCCTTGGGGCGGCCGGTGGAGCCGGAGGTGAACATCACGCAGGCGAGGTCGGCGCCCTCGACCGGCAGGCCGAGGTCGTGCCCCGCGTACCGGGCGAGTTCGGCGGCCGCGGCGTCCAGGTCCACCTGCCGCCCGACCGGGAAGGGCACGACGGCGTGCCGGTGGGTGACCACCGTGGCGGCGCCGGTGTCGGCGACCGCGCCGGCCAGCCGCTCGGCCGGGAAGTCCGGGTCGAGCAGGGTGTAGGCGGCGCCGGCCTTGAGGGCCGCCAACAGGGCGACGACCAGCTCCGGCCCGCGCTCGGCCAGCACCGCGACGGTGTCGCCGCGCCCGATGCCGAGGCCCGTCAGGTGCCGGGCGAGCCGGTTCGCGGCGGTGTTCAACTCGCCGTAGCCGACGCTCCGTTCGCCGGAGATCAGGGCGACGGCCCGCGGGTCGCGGGCGGCCCGCGCCTCGAACAGGGCGTGCACCGGCACCTCGACGGCGGCGGCCAGGGTGCCCAGCCACTCCTCGCACAGGCCGGCCATGGTGTCCGGGGCGAAGAGGTCGCTGTCGTACTCGAAGCGGCCGGTGAAGCCGGTGCCCAGGTCGTCCACCGAGACGGACAGGTCGAAGCGGGAGACCGGGTTGGAGTGCAGGGCCCGGGTGACCTCGTGCCCGCCGACCGTGAACGGCCGGGGGTCCAGCGGGTGCAGCTCCAGCAGCACCTGGCAGAGCGGGTTGCGGTCCTCGGGGCGTTCGTCGAGCACGGCGCCCGCGATGTCGTCGAAGGGCACCTCCTGGTGGCGGTAGCCGCCGATCGACACCTCGCGCACGTGCCGGACCAGTTCACGGAAGGAGACGCCCTCCTCCAGCTTCAGCCGCAGCGGCAGCAGGTTGACGAAGTAGCCGATCAGGCCGTCGAGTTCGGCCCGGCCGCGGACGTTCACCGGCGAGCCGAGCACCAGGTCGCGCTGCCCGGACCGGCGGTGCAGGGCGAGGGCCAGCCCGGCCAGCAGCACCATGAACGGGGTGGCGTCCTCGCTGCGGGCGAGCGCCCGGACGGCCTCGGCCACCGGACCGGGCATGGCGAAGCGGTGGAAGGCGCCGCGGAAGGCCTGCTCCTCGGGCCGGGGCCGGTCCGGCACCAGCGCGTCGGCGGTCGGCGCGTCGAGCAACTGCTCGCGCCAGTAGTCCAGTTGCCGCTCGGCGGTGTCGTCCTGGTACTGCCAGGCGGCGTAGTCGCCGTACTGGACGGCGAGCTCCGGCAGCTCGGCGGGCCGGCCCTCGGCCAAGGCGGCGTACAGCTCCTGGAGTTCGGCCTCCAGCACGGCCAGCGAGCCCTCGTCCCAGACGATGTGGTGCAGGAGCAGCAGCAGCGTGGTCGCCCCGTCGGCCCGGAAGACCCGGGCCCGGACCAGCGGCCCCCGCTCCAGGTCGAAGGGCTCCAGCGCGGCCTCGGCGACCAGGGCGTCCACCTCCTCGGCGGTGGTCTCGGTGAGCGTGAACGGCAGTTCCACGGAGGGGTGGACGACCTGCCGCGGACCGTCCTCGGCGAGCTCGAAGGTCGTCCGCAGGCTCTCGTGCCGCTCGACCACCCCGGCCAGCGCCCGCCGCAGCAACTCGGGGTCGACCGGCCCGGAGAAGCGGAACACCCAGGGCACCACGTAGGTCGGCGCGTCCGGGTTCCACTGGTCGAGGAACCACAGCCCGCGCTGGAACTTGGACAGCGGGGCCTGGGCGGCGCCGGAGCGGACCGGGGCCGGGCGCGCGCCGCCGGACGCGGAGGTCACCGCGGCGGCGAACTCGGCCAGCGTCGGCGCGTCGAAGATGGTGTACGGCGACACCATGCCGAAGACGTCGAAGACCCGGCCCACCACCCGCACGGCCGTCAGCGAATCGCCGCCCAGGTGGAAGAAGTTGTCGTCGGCGCCGACCTCCGGCACCCCGAGCACGTCCGCCCAGACCGCCGCGATCAGCTGCTCGGCGGGGGTGCGCGGCGGGCGGCCGGCCGGCTTGCCCTGCGGCACGGTCCGCGGCTCGGGCAGCGCCCCGCGGTCCACCTTGCCGCCGGCCGTCAGCGGGAAGGCGTCCAGCGCGGTGAGCGTCGCCGGGACCATGTGCTCGGGCAGCCGCTCGGCCAGCCAGGCCCGGGCCTCGGCGTACCCCGGCGCGGCGCCGGTGACGTACGCGGCCAGCCGGCCCTCGTGCGCCACCACGACGCATCCGGTGACACCGGGGTGACCGGCCAGCACCTGCTCGACCTCGCCCGGCTCGACCCGGAAGCCGCGGATCTTCACCTGGTGGTCGCCGCGGCCGAGGAACTCCAGCGGGCCGTCCTCGGCGGCGCGGCGCACCAGGTCGCCGGTGCGGTACATCCGGGCCCCCCGGGCCCCGTCGGCCTCCGCGAACGGGTCGGCGACGAAGCGGCCGGCGGTGAGGCCGGGACGACCGAGGTAGCCGGAGGCCAACAGCGGCCCGCCGACGTACAGTTCGCCCGCCTCGCCGGGCGGCACCGGCCGCAGCCGCCCGTCCAGCACGTGGAGGCGGCGCGCGCCGACCCCGGTGCCGATCGGCACCCGGGCGGCGGGCTGCTCCGGCGTGCCGTCGAGCCGGTGGGTGGTGGCGGTGACCACGGTCTCGGTCGGGCCGTAGGCGTTCAGCAGCGGCACCCCGGTCGCCGACCACCAGGCGGCGGCGGTGGCGGGCTCCAGCTTGTCGCTGCCGGAGATCATCAGCCGCAGGGTGCGCGGCACCCGGCCGCCCAGGGCCGCCACCACGTCCTGGAAGTAGCCCGCGGCCAGGTTGGCGACGGTGACACCCTCGGCGTCCAGCAGATCCAGCAGCGCGGCCGGGGCCAGGAGCCGCTGCTCCGGCAGGACCAGGCAGGCCCCGGCGGACAGCGCGCCGAGCACCTGCTCGACGGCCACGTCCACGGTCGGACGGGCGAACTGCAGCACCACGTCCCGTTCGGTCAGGCCGAAGGTCTCGACGACACCGGCCAGGTGGCCGGCCAGGGCGGCGAGCGGAACGTGCACGCCCTTGGGGCGGCCGGTGGTGCCGGAGGTGTAGATGACGTAGCCGGCGCCGGCGTTCCCGCCCGCCCCTCCGCCGATTTCGGTGAGCTCCTCGCCGTTCAGGGCGAGGTGGGCCCCGGCGTCCTCGGCGATCCAGCGGTTGCGCTCCTCGGGGGCCTCCCCGTCCAGCGGCAGGTAGGTGGCGCCGGCCCGCAGCGCCGCGAGCAGCGCGACCACGTGGTCCAGCCGGTCGCGGCCGGTCACGGCGACCGTCCGGCCGGGGGCGAGCCGGGCGGCGAGGGCGGCGGTCAGGCCGTCCAGCTCCCGGTAGTCGACCGTCCGGCCGCCGGCCCGGACGGCCGGCCGCTCCGGGAAGCGGGCGACGGCGGAGGCGAACGGCGCGAAACCGGGCGCCGTGAATTCGGTGGGGAAACCGCGCGAGGACATCATCCAACCCCAGATCGTGAGAGAAATCGGCGACGAAAGCGACGATAGGGGGAATTCGACGGCCCTATCGGCAGAATGAGCGGAAGGAAATCGGCAGTTTCATCATGCCGCTTTCCAGGCAGGCCAGGGCTACCGGCCGAGGGTGTTTCAGGAATTCTCGGGGGACCAGACGTCCGCCCCGTCCAGGGCCTCGGGGGCGTATTTCCCGAGCGAACTGATCAGCAGTCGGAGTTCCAACGCCAGGCATTCCGCGAAACGGCGCAGACCGGATTCCCGGTCCTCCGCGACGGCGAGCAGCGCCGCCCGTCCGAGGCCCACCGCACGGGCCCCCAGCGCCAGGCTCTTGACCGCCCGGGCGCCTTCCCAGATCCGCCCGGAGACCAGCAGGGAGGGCGGCGGCGCGGCCGCCAGCCGGCGCAGGCACTCCGCGAGCGGCAGGCCGACGTGCGGCAGGAACACCCCCGGCGCCCAGCCGGTGCCGCCCTCGGCGCCGTCCACCACGACGGCGTCCGCTCCGGCCTCGTGCGCCACCCGGGCGGCCTCGGCCACGTCCCGGCCGGGGTAGAGCTTCACCCAGATCCGCACCCGCGGGTAGTTGTTGCGCATCAGCCGGATCTGCTGGCGCAGGATCTCCGCGGTGAAGGTGCCCGGGGTGGCGGCGCGCAACACCCGGCCGTCGCCGAACAGCGGGTCCAGCCCGAAGCGGTCGCCGAGCGCGGCGGCGGCTTCCGCGTCCAGCACGGTCATCCCGCCCAGGCCCGGCTTGGCCCCCTGGCCGACCTTCAACTCGAAGGCCAGCCGCCCGGATTCGAGCAGCGGAAGGGCGGCCGGATCGCTGTGGACGAGGTTCCACACCTCGGCGTCGGCGTCCTCGGTGCTCTGCTGCACGGCCACGCCGCCGAGCCCGTCCGGGAGTTGCTCGCCGTAGGCGCGCAGCCGGCCGAGCAGGGTGCGGTCGGCCGCCTCACCGAGCCGGCCGTAGCCGTTGACCGGCACCACGTTCTCGCCGATCACCATCGGGATCCCGAGCGCCCCGGCCTGCCGGCTCAGGGCCAGCCCGAGGTCGCCGCCGGCCGCCCGGGTGGAGCCGGTCGCCGACACGTAGACCGGCAGCGCCGAGGCGAACCCGCCGATGGCGGTGGCGAGTTCGACGTCCCGGTAGTCGGGTTCGCGGCCGAGGTCGATCAGCTTGGCGAGCCGCTGCGGCAGGAACAGCGGCGGGACGATCCGCAGGGCGTCGAGCGCGTCGTTTTGCGCGGGCTCCCCGGGCCGGCCGGCGCCGAACAGCACCCGCCCGTACTCCTCGGCGGGCGGGAACGCCGCGGCCGCCCCGACGCGGGCCCGCCGCCGGACCTCCTCCTCCGGAAAGCCGGGCGCGGTCAGGTCCTTCACGGCGGCGGCGTCCGCCCCGCTCCGCTCGACGGTGAGCTCGCTGCGCTCCCTCACGGTGACACCACCCCGGCGACCTTGGGGAACGCGCTGGCCTGCCAGACGGCGTCCAGCCCG
Source organism: Kitasatospora sp. NPDC054768 (assembly GCF_053612025.1). Taxonomy (NCBI): domain Bacteria; kingdom Bacillati; phylum Actinomycetota; class Actinomycetes; order Kitasatosporales; family Streptomycetaceae; genus Kitasatospora; species Kitasatospora sp. NPDC054768. The sequence continues at coordinate 34,824 of NZ_JBSHBN010000038.1, read as the reverse complement.
GCGACGTACCGGGTGAGCCGCTCGACCCCGATGCCGAAGCCCGCGCTGGCCGGCACGCCCTCGCGCACCAGGTCCAGGTACCAGCGGTACTTCTGCGGGTTCTCGCCGGTCTCCCGCATCCGGGTGACGATCTCCGCGTAGTCGTTGGTGCGCTGGCTGCCGCTGCACAGCTCGCCGTAGCCCTCGGGCGCGAGCAGGTCGAAGTTCCGCAGCAGGCCCGGGTCCTCCGGGTGCTCGCGGTCGTAGAAGCCGCGCGAGCCCTTCGGGTAGTCGGTGACGAAGAACGGCCGGTCACGCCGGTCCGACAGCAATGCCTCGCCCTCCCAGTCGAGTTCGGCGTCCAGGCTCTGCGGGTGCCCGATGCCGCGCAGTTCGGCCACCGCCTCGGCGTGCCGGACGCGGCCGAACGAGCCCTTCAGGAGCTCGGCGAAGGCCTGCGGGTCCCGGCCGAGTTCGGCGAACTCCTTGGGCAGCTCGCGCACCGTGCTGTCGACCATGTGCACCACCAGCTCCTCGGCCAGCTGGACGGCGTCGTCCCGGCTCGCGCCGGCGACCTCCACGTCCAGCTGGTGGAACTCGGCCAGGTGCCGGCTCGTCCCGGCGGTCTCCAGCGGCTCCAGCCGGACGTTCGGGGCGATGCAGAAGATCTTGTCGAAGGCGAGCAGCGAGGCCTGCTTGTACAGGATCGCGCTGGTCATCAGCTTGTAGCGGTGGCCGTAGAAGTCGATGTCCACCTGCTTGGAGCCACGCGCACCGGGGTCGGTGACCGGGCCGATGATCGGCGGCAGCAGCTCGGTGAAGCCCCGGCCGCGCAGGAACTCGCGGGCGGCGGCGAGCAGCTGCTGCTGGATCCGCAGGGCGCTGCGGGTGGTCGGGGCGGTCAGGTGCCGGCCCGGATCGACCGGGGGCCGGGGCGTGGTGTCGGGCATGGTCGGGGTCCTGTTCTCTCGGGTGGTCCGTGGCCCGCCGTCGGAGGCGCGGGCGGTCGTCGGTGGTGGAGCGGCGGGCGGGCGGGGGTGCTTGAACGACGGGCGGGTCGGGGCCTCGCGGCCCGGCGGGCGGCTCAGCGCGCCACCGGCAGGCCCCGGGCGGCGGACGCCGCCACGGAGGCGGCCGCGTACTCGGCCCGGCCGTCGTAGCCGCGCCGGACGTGGGAGAGGGCGGCCAGCAGCCCGGCCGAGCCGAGGATCGGCGCCCGGCCGCGCTCGACGAGCCCCGCGATCGGCATCGAGCCGACGCCGGACCAGTGCAGCCGGCCGTCCGGGCCCAGCGAACTGCCGGTCCGCCCGGCATTGTCGGGGTGCAGGCAGTACGGCACGTCCAGGTAGCCGGCCGCGAACGCCCGCACCAGGGCCCGCCCGACGTCGGCGTCCAGGTCGAGCACCGCGCCGATCAGCGCCCTGGCCTCGGCCTCGATCCCGGTGTCCGGCGCGGCGACGGGTCGTGGCCGGCCCCGCTCCGCCGCGGCGGCCGCGGCCGCGGTCTCCAGCGCCCGGACGTTCTCGGCGACGGTGGGGATGCGGTGCGCCTCGGCCGTGGTCTTGACGATCAGCCGGGCCGCGCCGCCGCGCACCGCGAGCCGCGCCGCGTCCTCCAGCAGCAGCCGCGCGCCGCCGGGCGAGCGCGGGTACACGCCCATGTACGCGTACACCACGAGGTGCCGGTCGACGTCCGCGAGCAGCTCCCCCGCGATCCGGCCGAGCGCGGCCAGCGCCTCCTCGTCCTGGCGGGCGTTGGCCTGCTGGGCGTAGCTGAGCGAGATGCTGCGCAGCCCGTTCTGACGGAAGAACAGCGCCTCCAGCACACTGATGGCGATCAGCAGCGAGGGCGGGCAGAGCTGTCCCATCATGCAGCCGCCGAACGTCTCCAGGTGCGGCTCGGCGCCGAACTCCCGGACGGAGGCGAGGATTTCGCAGCTGCGCCGCCAGCGCGCCACCGCCTCGTGCAGCGGGGTGCGGCCGTACGGCAGGCAGTAGGAGACCGGTCCGCCCTCGGTGGCGTCCAGACCGGCCGCCAGCAGCGCCTCGACGATCCGCTCCGGCGCGGCCGAGCCGTGCCGGACCTGCACCGGGAAGCCCGCGTCCGCCACCCCGCGCAGCACCTCCCGGGTGACCTCGACCGGGTGGGTGACGATCGGGTAGCCGTTGAGGCCCGCCCCGGCGGCCAGGGCGCGCCGCGCGGCGTCGAGGTCGCCGGTGCGGGTGTAGCTGTCCAGGGTGATGGTGCCGACGGTGACGGCGGCCGCCCCCCGGGTGGCGAGCAGGCCCTCCCGCATCACGGCCGCCCGCGCCATGCCCATCCGGGGCTGGACCACCAGGGCGCCGGCCTCGGCGGCCTGGGCCACGAACGCGCCGAAGCCCGCCCGGGCGGGACCCGTCACTGCGGGGCCCGTCACCACAGGATCCGTCACCACAGGATCCGTCACAGCAGGATCCGTCACAGCAGGATCCGTCACAGCAGGACCCCGGAGCGCAGTCCGCCGACGAACTCGCGGAACCCGGCCACCGCGGCGCCCTCCTCGAAGACCGCGTCGAAGCCGGCCGCCAGCAGCGTCCGCTCGCGGTCGGGGTCGTCGGCCCCGGCGATGCCGAGCTTGCCGCCGATGACGGTCGGGGTGCGCCGCAGTTCCGGGCAGGCGCGGAGGGCCTCGATCACCCGCAGGCCCTCCTGGAAGCCGTGCCCGTTGACGCTGCTGATCACGATCAGGTCCGGTTCGATCCGGCGGCATTCGGAGATCAGCAGCGCGTCCGGGACGCATGCGCCCAGATTCGTCACCCGGTGGCCCGTCTCCTCCAGCAGGAACTGGAGGAAGACCAGGTTCCAGGTGTGCGAATCCGAGGCCGTCGTCGTCACGACGACGTCCAGACCGTTCTGTTCGGCGTTTCCGTGCTCCACGACTCAGCCCTCATCGGTAGAGATCCTCGATGGCGTTCCGGCGCGTTCCCGCGGCGGTCCGGCCCCACGGAGAACGCTAGGAACGATCGGGCCCGGCAAGCGGCAGCTCCTGCGGCATTAAGCGGCAGAATCGGCAGCCGTTCGACGCCTCACGGTCAGCCCGCGACGGCCAGCAGCGGGCCGTCCCCCGCCGGCCCCAGCCGGATCCCGGGCTCCTCCCGGACGAGGCGCCGGCACAGGTTGAGCACCGTGAAGCGCACGCCGTCCCGGGCGGGCACGCTGCGGATCAGCCCGCGCGACAGCAGTTCGTGCACCGTGGCCAGGCAGGCCTGAAGCGTCCAGCCGCTGCGGACCACCGCGTCCTCCCCCGACCAGTCCCCCGGCTCGTCCACGAGCACCTCCAGCAGGGCGCGCTGGCGCTCCGTCAGGCGCCGGATCGCCGGCTCCACCTCGTCCCGCAGGTCACCGCGCGCACCGAACACCACGGGCGGCGCCGCCAGCGTGAACGGGACGACCGCCAGCCCGGCCACCAGCTGGGAGGTGGACTGCACCAGCGCCCACCCCGCCGCGCGCTCCAGCGCGCCCGGCAGGCCGTCCAGGCGGCGGCAGAGCTCCGCGACGGCGGGCGCCTCGGAGCGCTCCAGGGTGTAGCCGGGGCGCAGCCGGCACAGGTGCGAGAGCAGCAGCCGGACGGCCCCGACCTGCGCCAGCGCCTCCGGTTCGGCGTCGAGTTCGGGGGCCGGGACGGGCAGCGGCGCGAGCGGGATGACCTGTCCCCCGGGCAGCGGCCGGGCCTCCCGGGCGGTGATCAGCACCCGCAGCCCGGGGCAGCGGTGGAACAACCCGTCCAGCTGCCCGGCGTCCACCCCGCCGTCGGCGCCGTCCAGCACCAGCAGGGCGGGCCGCTCGCCGATGTCCCGGGCGAGGTCGTCCAGCGGCGCGCGCCAGAGGTGCGGGCCGCCGCCGCAGTCCACCCAGCGCACCGACCAGCGGACGGCCAGGTGCAGCCGGCGGGCCACCTCCAGGGCGAGCCGGGTCTTGCCGACCCCGCCCAGGCCCACCAGCGAGACCAGCCGGTCCCCGTGCACGGCGAAGGCGTCGGCCAGCACCTCGGCCTCCATGTCCCGGCCGACGATCGCCCCGCGGGCCACCGGCGGGGCGGCCGGCTCGGCCACCGGCTCGTCCGCGAGCGGGTGCCGGCGGGCGGTCTCCTCGAAGTCCGTCCGGCTGCGGCCCTCCAGCCGCAGCGCGTCCGCCAGCAGCCGGACGGTCTCGTTGCGGGGCCGGCGCACCCGGCCGCTCTCCATGTCCCGGATCGCCCGCACGCTCAGGGTCGCGTGATCGGCCAGGCACTGCTGGGTCAGCCCGACCCGCTCGCGCCGTAGCCGCAGCAGCTCGCCGAAGCCCGCCGCCGTTCTCACCGCTTGCACCGACTGCCCGCCGTCCATGCCTCGTCTGCCCTTCGTGGTCCGGACTCCTCCTGGCGTCGGGACCGGTGGCGGCCTCAGCTCCGGGCGCCCGCACGGCCCGTGGTCCGGCCGTACGGGACCCGGCGATCAGGCTGTGGCCTCCGACCGGCTCCCTCCGGTTCCCGATGCTCCTGGCTCGCCGTCTACGCCCGATCAACGGCCGATCACCGGCCCCACCCACGACCTTCACCCGGGCCTCACAGGCCGTCCCGCCGCCCGTCCGGGCCCGACGGGGACCCCTCCGCGGCGGGACGGCGCCGATGCTCCCGGTGGGCACGCAACGGCCCGGACCTCGGCGGATGCCGGGATCCGGGCCGGTCGAACGGTCAGGGACGGGCCTCCTCGGGGGTCATTCGGCCGCCTGCTTGAGGCCGCCGTGGCACAGCCCCCAGATGACGAGGGCGTCGATCGCGATCAGGACGATCGCCCACGCCGGGTAGTAGGGCAGCCACAGGAAGTTGGCGATCATTCCCAGCCCGGCGAGGGCGACACCGAAGATCCGGGCCCAGAGGGCGCCGCTGAAGACCGCCACGCCCGCCACGACGATCAGGACGCCGAGGATGAGGTGGATCCACCCCCAGCCGGCGCTGTTCAGCGAGTACGCGTAGTTGCGGGTGACGACGACCAGGTCGTCCTTGGCGATGGCGGAGATCCCCTCGAAGACCGCCATGAGACCGCCGGTGATCAGCATGACCCCCGCGAAGATGGTCCACCCGGACGCGTATGGGTGCCGCTGGGGCTGGGGGATCTGGCTGCTGCCGACTCCACTGACGCTGCTCGTCATGACGGTGACTCCTTCGATGGCAACCGCCTCGCGGACCGCGGTAGGCGGGAGGGTGGAACAGAAGTCCTACGTTCACGGTAGAACCGGATCCCCGTCCTGTCGTGGCGCGGGCCGGCCGCGGCCGTGGCCCGGACGTCCCTGGTGGAGCCCCTTCAGCTCTCCTCCCGGGGGTTCTCGGCGCCGCCGCCTCCGGACGCCCCGCCGCCTCCGGGCGCGTCGGCCCCGCCGGGCGCACCGCCCCGTCCTGGGCCGGCGACCCGTCCGGAGGCGGCGAGCAGGGCCAGGACGGCGAGGACCACGAGGAGCACCAGGACGAGCAGCAGCACGGTCAGCACCGTCGGGTGGTTCCAGAGGGCGAACACCAGGGCCACGATCAGCAGCGCCGCGAGGGCGAGCCAGCGGCGGTGGGCGTCGGTCCAGGTTCCGGCCCGTCCGGTGTGCACGCCGTGCGCGCCGCTCCAGCCGGCGACCGAGTCGGCGGCGTGGTCGGCCCCGCCGCGCACGGCCCGCGGCAGCCGTCCCGCCCCGGAGAGGTAGGCGCCGAGCGCGACCACCACGCCCAGGACGACGAGGGTGCGCAGGCTGACCTTCAGGAACCTCAGCAGCGTGTCGAAGACCGCGGCCGCGGCATCCCGGGACTGCACGGCGGGCGGCAGGTGGTCGAGGTAGTAGTGCCGGGCGATCACCAGGGCGATCGCCACCACCAGGCCGGCCCCCGCCGCGCCGAGCGCCGTGGACACCAGGGCCCGGCGCCGGCGCCGGGCCAGCAGGACGCCGACCAGACCGATCACCACGGTGATCACCGGCAGCCAGTTGCCCATCACGTCCAGCGCGTGCGCGGCCCCGCGGACCTTGGCCAGCTTGTCGGACTGGAACAGCACCAGATGCTTGTTCACGTCCGGGATCTTCTCGGCCGGTGTCAGCCCCGCGGCCACCAGCTGGTCCTTCAGCTGGTCCACGGCCTTCCCGACGTCGAGGGTGACCGTGCCGTCGCTGACTCCGACCGCGCCGCGGCCGTGTCCGGTCAGGGCCTGGACCACGGCCGTGTGGGCGGCGCGGTTCGCCTGCGTCCAGACGGTGTCGAAGGCGTCGCTCCGCACGACCTTGGTCGCCGCCTTGGAGACCACCTGGTCCACCGCGTCGTCGATCTTGGGCCCCAGCGACTTGACGGCGGACGCGGCCCGGGGCGGCAGGCCCTGCGACTGGAGCCAGGCGGCCAGGTCGGAGGCGACCTCCGGACCGTCCACCTTCACGTCCACCGCCCGGGTGATCCGGTTGACCGCGGCGTCCTGGATCGCGGGGTTCGTGGCCAGCGGCGCGACCGTGCTGACGTACCGGTCGGTGTCCAGCGCGATGTCGTGCACCCAGACGGTGAGCAGCGAGACCGGCACCAGGATGCAGGTCAGCGTGATCAGCACGGCCGAGACGGTGCTCCTGACGATCCGGCCCGCCCGGGAGGGGTGCCGGGGCCCCGCGGTGGCGCCTCCGTTCACCGGCCCGCCCGTCGGGGGCTCGGACGGCTGGGGTTCACTCGGCCCGTTCAACGGCCCTCCCGGCATTCGCTGCGCGGCCACGGCGCCGCTGGACACCATTCACGCCGCAGGGGCCCCCGCCCGGCACCCCGGGCTGGGCCACCCGGACGAGGGGCGCGACCCGGCCGCCCACCCTCCGCCCGGTCCGGGACGTGCCCGGCACCGGGCCGCCGCCTCACCCCGGGCAGGTGATCCGCCGGCGCGTCGGCGGCCCGTACGGTCGGTATCAGCGCCCGGCCCGCCGGGACGGGCGAGGGACTCCCCCGAAAGGAGCACCGCCATGGCCGAGGACGTCCTCGCCGAGACCGGGCCCATCGACTACGTGGTGGTCGAGTTCCCCGGCAACCGGATGACCGGGGAAGCACTCCCGCTGCTGGTCGACCTGGTGGACCGGAATGTGATCCGCATCCTGGACTTCGCGTTCGTGCGCAAGGACGCCGACGGCACCGTCACGGGCATGGAGATCGCCGATTTCGACGGCGACGGCCGACTGGACCTGGCCGTCTTCGAGGGCGCCGGGTCGGGCCTGCTCGACGCCGGCGACCTGAGCGAGGCCGCCGGGGTCATCGAGCCCGGCAACTCGGCCGGTGTGCTCATCTACGAGAACACCTGGGCCGCCCCGTTCGCCACGGCCCTGCGCCGGGGCGGTGCCCGGCTGGTCGCCAGTGGCCGGGTGCCGATGCCCGAGCTGCTGCGCTCCCTGGACGAGCTGGACGGTGCCGGCGGGAACGAACCGACGGACGCGCCGGGCGGCTCCGCCTCCGGGCCGTCCGCCACCGCGTGAAGCCCCGGGACCTGAAGCCACCGGGACGCGAAGTCGCCGAGACCTGAAGCCACCGAGAGGAGTACGCGTCATGCCTGGACTGCTGCGCGGTGTCGCGCGCACCGCCGTCGTCGCCGGAACGGCGACCGCCGTGTCCAACCGGGTGTCCCGTCGCCAGGCGGGCCGTTGGGCGCAACAGGAGGTGGCGGCCGAACCAGCACCGCCGCCCCCGCCGCCCGCTCCCGCCGCACCCGCCGCACCCGCCGCACCCGCCCCGACGGGGGTGGACGCGAAGATCTCCCAGCTGCAGCAGTTGGCGCAGCTGAAGGACCAGGGAGTCCTCACCGAGGAGGAGTTCGCCACGCAGAAGCAGCGGCTCCTGGCCGGCTGACACCGCCGGCACGGTACTGAGCACCGTCGGCACGGCGCTGAACACGGTCGGCACGGCGGCGGCCTCACCCGCCGCGGGTGATTCAGTGCCCGACGGCGACCTTGGCCGCCACGATGACCAGGCCCAGGAGCAGGTTGACCACCCCCTCGGCGAGGATCTGGCCCGACGAGGCGCCCGCCCGGCGGGCGCCCAGCGTCGCCCAGGCCACCTGCTGCGCCACGGCGACACCGAGGGCGAGCCAGGCGTTCTCCCCCGCCCCCAGCCACGGGCTGACCAGCACCGCCAGGGCGGGCAGCGCCGACGCCTCGACCAGCGGCCACTCGTGCCGGCCGACCTCGCGCACCTGGCTCCAGGTGACCTGGTGGCCGGCCTCGCGCTCCCCCGCCACCAGCGCGTAGACGTGCGCGATCCAGAACACGATCCCGGTGATCACCAGCAGCAGGATGAGCGACAGCCGGGGGTGCGGTTCGGTGAGGCTGGAGGCCGCGATCACGGAGGCGGCGAGCATCGAGCCGTACACCGCTCCGGCGTAATCGGTCCGCTTCCGGATTCCGCCCCGGGCCGGATCGCGCGGGGCCGGGTCGCGCGGGGCGGGGGTACCACCGCGGGACGTTGTCACGACGCCTGCTCCCGTCATCGCCGCGGAGACGGCCGATGGGGTCCGTCGCGGCCATCATCACCCGCACCGCGGGTTCCGGCACGGCCGCGCTCACCCACGCCGGGTGACCCGGGCTCCGGCCACCGCCCCTAGCGTGAGGGGAAGGATGTTTCCCTCCCCCGCAAGGAGGCGAGCCCCGTGCTCGGTACCCACCACCAGGCGTCACGTCCCACCACCACGACCTCACCCGACGAGGTCGGACGTGTCGGATGGATCGTGCTCGGCGCCTCGATGCTCATGGCCGGCGCGATCGGCCACGCGCTGTCCGGCATCCTCGCGATCGCCAGGGAACTCCTGCGCCCCGCGCCGCAGCGCGCGCCCACGCCGGTCCGCCCCGTGCACCCGGCCGACCTCGGCGTCGAGGAGAAGGACGGCTGGATCCTCATCACCCTCCTGTTCCTCCTGACCGGCACGATGGCCCACGCCGTCGCGCACGTCGTCGAGACCATCAGACAGGCCACCCGGACCACGCACCGGCAGGTGTCGGCATGACGTCGGCACCGACCGGGGCGCCCGGCCGGCCCCCGGGAGCCGACGACGGTGAGCGGGTGGAGCGGTCGGCCCCCGACTCGGTCTCGGCGGGGCGGCGGGCCCGCCGGAACGTGCCGCGCTCGGCCCACGGGACCTGGACCCCCGGGCCGGACCGCGCGGACCCCGTCGACGTCCTGGAGGCCCAGGCCGCCACCCGCGTCCCGGAGCTCGTGCCGATCCGCTACGGCCGGATGGCGGCCTCCCGGTTCGCCTTCCTGCGCGGTGCGCCCGCCATCATGGCCGCGGACCTCGCCACCGCCCCGAACACCGGCCTCACCGTCCAGCTCTGCGGGGACGCCCACCTGTGCAACTTCGGGCTCTTCGCCTCGCCGGAGCGCGCCCTGCTCTTCGACCTCAACGACTTCGACGAGACCCTGCCCGGCCCCTTCGAGTGGGACGTCGAACGCCTGGCCGCCAGCATCGCCGTGGCCGCACGCGAGAACGGCGAATCCGACGCCTCTGCCCGGGCCGTGGCGCAGTCGTCCGCCCGGGCGTACCGGCTCGCCATGCGACGGCTCGCCGGCCTCGGTGAACTCGACGTCTGGTACGAACGGGTGGACACCGCCGAACTGCTGCCGCTGGTCCAGCAGTCGAAGTACCGCAAGCGCGTCCGGACCACGATCGCCAAGGCACGCGCGCGCACCAGCCTGCAGGCCCTGGCCAAACTCACCGAGCCCGGCCCGGACGGCGAGCCCCGGATCGTCGCCGACCCGCCGCTGCTGGAACCGATGGACCCCGCCGACCTGCCCCACCTGCGGCAGATCCTCCTGGACTACCGGGACACCCTGCCGGAGGAGCGGGCGGCGCTGCTCGACCGCTTCGAACTGATCGACGCGGCCCGCAAGGTGGTCGGCGTGGGCAGCGTGGGCACCCGCTGCCACATCGGCCTGTTCCGCGCGCGCGCCACCGGCGAGCCGCTCTTCCTCCAGGTGAAGGAGGCCGAACGGTCCGTGCTGGAACCGCACCTCGCGCCCAGCGTCCACCGGCACCAGGGCCGCCGGGTGGTCGCCGGACAGCGCCGCCTCCAGGCCGTCAGCGACATCTTCCTCGGCTGGGCCACCGGCCCGGCCGGCCGCGACTTCTACTGGCGCCAGCTGCGCGACATGAAGGGCTCCGCCGTCATCGACGGCATGCCCAAGGGCCTGCTGGACGGGTACGCCGAGCTGTGCGGCCGCACCCTCGCCCGCGGACACGCGCGCACCGGGGACCGCGTCGCCATCGCGGCGTACCTCGGTTCCGGCGACGTCTTCGACCGCGCGATCGCCGACTTCGCCCTCACCTACGCCGACCTGACCGGCGCCGACCACGCCGCGCTCACCGCCGCGATCGACAGCGGCCGGATCACCGCCCGGTCCGGGGTGTGAGGCGGCCCCGGCGAGCCCCCGAGCGGGGACCGGTGCGGCCCTACGCCCCGGCCGTCGCCCCGCCGCCGCCCGTCCCCCCGCGCTCCGGCCCGCTCCCGCGCGGCACCCGCCGCGCGGGCAGGTGACCGGTGAAGGCGAAGGCGGCGAGCGTGATCGCGGCGGCGGCCAGCAGCGACACCTTGAGGCCGTCGAGCTGGGCCGCACTGTAGGAGTCGACGACGGCGGCCGCCTCCTGCGGCGGGACGGTGCTCTGCGCGAGCGCGGTGGCGAGCTGGTCCGCGGGCACGAAGGTGACGCCCGCCTCGATCCGGATGCCCGCCTGCTGCTTCACGGCGTCGGAGATCTCCGGGTGCCCGGCCACGGCGTTGCCGAACGCCACCGTCAGGGCGCCGATCAGGATGGCGCCGATCAGCGCGGTGCCCAGCGACGACCCGAGGTTCTGCGCGGTGTACTGCAGCCCGCCGACCTCGCTGCGGTCCTCCTCCCCGACGCTCGACTGCACCACGTTGCCCAGCTGCGAGGCGAGCAGCCCCATGCCGATCCCCAGGGCGGCCATCGCCAGCGCGAACGACAGGTCGTCGAGCTCCGGTTGGACGGTGCCCACCAGCCACAGCGACGAGGCGAACAGCACCAGCAGCCCGATCCGCACCACCGTCCTCGGCGAGGCGAAGCGGGTGAGCAGCGAGCCGGACATGGAGGCGGCGAGCATCGTGATCGACACCGGCAGCAGCCGCAGACCGGTCTCGAAGGCGTTCTCGCCCTGGACGACCTGGAGGTAGAGCGGGATGACGAAGAACAACCCGAGGAGGATCAGGTTCTGGCAGAAGAGCATCAGCAGGCCGGACCTCAGCGGTGGGATGCGGAACAGCGCGAACCTGACCAGCGGATGCTCCCGGCGCAGCTCCCACGCCCGGAACAGCACCAGCAGCACCCCGCCGAGCGCGACGGCGAAGAGCGTCGGCGAGAATCCGAGGACGGTGAACGGCGGATTGCGCGGCTGGAGCCAGCCCCAGGTGCTGCTCTGCAGCACGGCCAGCACCACCAGCCCCAGCCCGGACACCGACAGCAGCACACCGACCAGGTCGATCCGCTCGTGGTGCTCCGGTACCGGTTGCCGCTCGATCCAGCGCAGTAGGAAGAGGATGACCACCACCAGGACGACCTCGCCGGCGAAGACCAGCCGCCACGTCAGGTAGGTGGTCAGCCATCCGCCGAGCAGCGGCCCCACGGCGATGCCCGCCCCGGACAGGCCGCCGATGACACCGTAGGCGGTCGCGCGGTCCCGTCCCCGGTAGGCGCCGGCCACCAGCGCGGCGAGTGCCGGAAGGACCAGCGCCGCACCCAGCCCCTCGATCACCGACCAGCCGAGCGCCAGCAGCCCCAGGGTGGGCGCCACCGCCGTGATCGCCGATCCCACGGCGTAGACCACCAGCCCCACCATGAACATCCGTCGGCGCCCGAACATGTCGCCGAGCTTGCCGCCGGTGATCATGAACGCCGCCATCACCAGCGTGTAGAGCGTGATCACCGCCTGGATCGCCGTGACCTCGGTGTCGAAGTCCTCGACCAGCTGGCTGATGGACACGTTCATCACCGAGGCGTCGAGCACCATCAGGAACTGCGCCATGCCCAGGACGATCAGCGCTCTCCAGCGTTTCACCGTGACTCCTCCCGCTCACCGGCCCACGCGGTCCGTACGCGCCTGCCTCGTACCCTCGCCCCCTCGTGACCGGGTCGCCCGTCGAGGACGGCCGCCGCGGCCGGTGGTCCCCCCGCGGCGCGCCGACGCGCGGCCCGGTCCCACCGGATCGGCGGGGACCGGCGGGGCAGGAGGGCGCCGGTGCCCACGGGTTGCGCCGAACGGCGGACCGCCCGGGGTGCCGCACACCGTCCCGTCGCCCAGTCTGGGAACCCTCGGCGCTCGGCCGACGACGGGCCGCGACGGACCGGGGGCAGGCATCGACCGGAAGGAGCCCGGGGTGGCGGCACAGCGTGGTGAACCCGGCCGCGCCGCATGGATCCGCGCCAGGACCGCCTGGTTGAGGGGGCGGACGGCCACCCTGCGCGACGTCCCGTTCCTGCGCCGGCTCGCGGCCCAACTGCTCCACGTCCACGTCCTGGACACGGCCACCCGCCTCGCGGCCCAAACCTTCCTGACCGCCATCCCGGTGCTGTTCGTGCTGGCCGCCTTCATGCCCCAGGACGTGCGCAACAGCGTCTCCGAGTCGCTGCGCACCGTCCTGGGGCTCCAGGGCCAATCGCTCGACGAGATCAAGGGGGCGCTCCACCCCAGCGGCCAGGAGTCCACCACCGACGCCTTCGGCGGCATCGGGATCATGGTGACCCTGCTCTCGGCCACGAGCTGCAGCCGCATCCTGCAACGCCTGTGCGAGCGGAGCTGGTACCTGCCCCACCTGGCGGGGCGCCTGGCGGCCTGGCGGTGGCTCGCCTGGCTCCTGGTCTGGCTGACCGCCCTGATCCTCCAGGGCCAGGTGCGGTCCGGGTTCGGGGCGGGCACGGGCCTCGGGGTCCTGTTCTACCTGGTCACCGCCACGCTGCTGTGGTGGTGGACCCAGCACCTGCTGCTCGGCGGCCGGATCCCCTGGCTCCCGCTGCTGCCGGGGGCGGTGCTGACCGGGGCCGCGCTGACCACGCTCGCCTGGGTGTCGCGGCTCTACGTCCCCCGCTCGCTGAACCGCAGCGTGACCCAGTTCGGCCCGCTCGGCCTGGTCTTCACCCTGCTCAGCTGGCTCATCGTGGTGTTCACGGCCATCACGCTCGGCATCGGCATCGGGTACGTGGTGGCGAGCCAGGGACGACTGGCCCGGCTCCTTTCGACTCCGGAGCCGGTCCCGGCGGACGAGGACTGAGGGCCGCCGGAAGGGCACCGCAGGGGCGGACCGCCCCCACCGGTGGGCCGGGAGGCCCCTTTGCCAGGTCGGACGGCGTCGGCCAGGATGGGATCTGTCAGCGATCCGCGCTCACCATGCGCCGTACCCCACCCTGAGGTGAGCACCATGCCCCTCAGCCCAGCCGTCGACTCCCCCGCCCGTCCGGCGGACGCACCTCGGCACCGCTCCGCCCGGCCGACCCGGATACCCGGCGGCAATCCCGTGCTCGCGGCCCGCTTCGCCGTCCCCCCGATTCCGGGGACCTTCGTGCACCGGCCGCGGCTGGCCGAGCGCCTCGGCGACGGTCTCCGGACGTCCCTCCTGCTGGTGAACGCCCCGGCGGGGGCCGGGAAGACCCTGCTCGTCGCCGACTGGCTGGCCAGGACGCGGCTGAGCGGTTCCGCGGTCTGGCTCACCGTGGAACGGGAGGACAACGCGCCGGGGGTCTTCTGGGCCTACCTGCTGGAGGCCCTCCGGCACCACGGCGTCGCCCTGCCGGACGACATCGGCACCCCCGCCCGGGCCGACGAGGTCGATCACACGCTGCTGGCCCGGCTGGCCGCCCACCTGAGCCGCCGCGAGGCTCCCGTGGTCCTCGTCCTCGACGAGTTCGACCACGTGTCGTCCGCCGAGGTCGCCTCCGGACTCCACTTCCTGCTCGGCCACGCGGGCCAGGGGCTGCGGCTGGTCCTGATCGGCCGCACGGAGCCGCGCCTGCCGCTCCACCGCTACCGCGCCTCCGGTTGCGCCACCGAGATCCGGGCCGCCGACCTGGCCTTCCGCCCGCGGGAGACCGCCGCGCTGATGCGGCGGCACGGCCTCGCCCTCTCCGCCGGGACCGTCCGGACGCTGACCGAGCGGACCGGCGGCTGGGCCGCCGGTCTGCGACTGTCCGCCCTGGCCGCCCAGGGCGCCGCCGACCCCGAGGCGTACCTGAAGGAGTTCGAGGCCTGCCGCAGCACGGTCGCGGACTTCCTGCTCGCCGAGGTCCTCGACACCCAGCCCGCCGAGACCCAGGACCTCCTGCTGCGCACGAGCGTCCTGGACCAGATCCACCCCGAGCTGGCCGACGCCCTGACCGGCCGGACGGACGGCGCGCGGATCCTCGCCGACCTCGCGCGCGCCGACACCTTCGTCGAACCCGTCGGCCGCTCCTGGTACCGCTGCCACCCGCTGTTCGCCGAGATCCTGCGCGTCCAGCTGGCGGCACGCAGCCCGGGGCTGGACCGGGCGCTCCACCGCAGGGCGGCCCGCTGGCTCACCGCGGCCGGACACCTGACCGACGGGCTGGTGCACGCCGCCGCGGCCGGTGACTGGGAGTTCGCCGCGACGCAGGTCGTCGACCGGCTGGCCATCGGACGGCTGTTCACCGGCCGCGACGCGGACCGGCTCGACCGCCTGTTCGCCGACATGGCGCCCGACGCCCGGGGGCCCGCCCCGGAACTGGTCCGGGCGGCCCGCGATCTCGCCCGCCACGACGTGGACCGCGGACTCGACCACCTCCGACGCGCCGAGACGCTGCTGTCCGAACGCGATGTCGAGGACGTTCCGACGGCCCTGCTCAGCGCGGCCCACCTCCGGGTGCTGGCGGGCCGACTGCTCGGCTCGGCCGACATGGCCCGGGCCGCCGCCGTCCAGGCCGCGCGGCTGGAGGAGGACGTCCCGCCGGGTCTGCTGGGCGAGCACCCGGAACTTCCCGCGCTCCGGCTGACCGACCTCGGATCCGCGCTGCTCTGGAAGGGCAGCCTCGACGCCGCCGGGGCGGCCCTGTCCGCCGCCGCCGCGGCGGCCGACGACCCCACCACGGCCTGTCCGCGCCACGAATCGCTCACCCGACTCGCCCTGATCGACGTGCTGCGGGGCAGGCCGGGGCCGGCGGAGGCCCACCTGCGGAAGGCGGGGGCCGAGGCCGAACGCTCCGGGCTGTCCCCGGAATCCCGCACGGGGGCCGGCCAGCTCGTGCTGGCCGCGCTCGCCGTCGACCGCGACGACCTGCCGACCGCGCGGGCGGCGATCGACCGGGCCGCCCGGTCGGCCGCGGCCGACCACGACCCGGCCGTCACCGCGGGAATCGCCATCGTCCGGGCGAGGACGCTGCTGGCCGAGGGCCGCCCCCGCGCGGCCCTCGACCTCCTCGGCGGGCTCGCGGACGGCGGTCCCGCCACCGACCCCCCGCCGCCCTGGGTGCGGGAGGCCGTGGCCGTGGCCGTCTCGGCCGGGCACCTCGCCGAAGGGGACCCGGCCGCCGCGCTGGAGGCGCTGGAGCGCAGTGGCGCGGACGGTCCGGAACACGCCGTCGCCACCGCCCGGGCGCACCTCGCCGCCGGGGAGAACCGAAGCGCCCTGCGGATCCTGGAGGCGGTCCCGGAGCGCGACGGCCACGGGCCCGCGATCACCGTACGGGTCCTGCTGGCCCGGTCCCAGGCGGCCTTCGCGCTCGGCGACGAGGCCGCGGCCCAGCGCCTGCTCGCCCGCGCCCTCGCGGTCGCCCGGCCGGAGCGGCTGCGCCGGCCGTTCCGGGACGCCGGGCCGTGGCTGCGGCACCTGCTGCACGCCCGGCCCGAGCTGGCGGACTCCCACGGCTGGCTGCCCGCCGACCTCCTGCCCGGCCTCCCGGCCGGGGCGTCCGGGGACACCGCCGCGACCGACGCCCTGGTCGAACCGCTGAGCGACCGCGAACTGGACGTCCTGAGACTGGCGGCACAGATGCTGTCCACGGAGGAGATCGCCGCCGGGCTGTTCCTCTCGGTGAACACCGTCAAGACGCACCTCAAGAGCATCAACCGGAAGCTCTCCGTCACCGGGCGCAACCGGGCCGTGCGGCGGGCGCGCGCACTGGACCTGCTCTGACCTCGCGCCGCCCCCGCGGCGGCCGGCCCGCGCCTACCCCGCCCGGGTGCGCCGGTGCCTCCGGGCACGGAACCAGCGCCAGCCGACGGCCACCGCACTCAGCCCGAGCAGCACGAGGAACATCGCGAGCCACGCGTGGCCGGCGACCCGGGCCCCGGTGAGCAGCACGAACAGCACCCCGCCCGCGGTCGCCAGGCACGCCACCACGGTCCGCAGCGCCACCAGGAGCATGCCCGGACGCAGGATCGACGAGGTCCTCCTCGCCTGGGCCGCCGCGGACGCCGTCAGCCCGAACCGGAGGAGGGCCCGGTCGGCGAGCTCGCCGGTGGCGCGGCAGTACATCTGTCCGCAGGCGGGCACCCACACGAACGGCACCACGGTCCCGACGAGGAGCAGCACGCCCAGGCCGGCCCAGCCGAGCCACTTGCGCACGGCCGAACGCGCCGGGTCCTCGGGGGTCAACAGGCCGATCAGATAGGCCTGGCGGCGGACGACGGACGGCCAGGAGGCCTCGTCCCGCCCCCCGGTTCCGGCCCGCGCCGCCTTCCGCAGGGCCTCCTGCGCCTGCTCCACCGTCGGATGGACCCCCTGCACCACCAGGATCTGTGCCGCCGCGTCGTCGCCGCAGGGGTCGTGGCCGGCCAGGGCCGCGAGCTCCAGCACCATGCGCAGCTGGGCGAGCAGCGCGGCGACGAACGCGACCGGGAGCAGGAGCAGGAACGGGCCCCCGAGGAAGGAACCCTCCACCACGGTCCGGCGCACACCCCGGTCGATGATCTGCTCGGTGGGATCCTGCCGGGCCGTCCCCGCCTGCCCGGGTCCGCGCAGCGCCGCGGCCGTCTCGGCCGCCTGGGGGCCCAGGTAGTCGACCACGAAGGCCGCCAGCCGCTCGGGCATGTGGGAGGGATCCGCCCGGAGCGTCCTCAGCAGTCGTCCCACCACGCCGGGCCGTCGTCGCCGCGCACTCTCCGATCCGCCCATCAGCCGCAGAATAACCCCGCCGGTCGGCAGCCGCCCCGGGGCCGGATCACCCGGCCCGGGTGATCGGGGACGAACCCGCGGCGCGTCCCGCCTCCCGGCCGTTTGACCTTGACACGGTGACAAGGCTTTCACTGCTGCCGAGGAGGTGGTCCTGATGGTCGGGGCGGAAGAGGACACGAACACCCTGCGGGCCCTGCGGGGTCTGGCGCACGACGACTCGTCGGTCCGGCTGCGGGCGGCGATGGCCGTCGGCAGCGACCCGCACCCGCGGTTCGTCGGCGGGCTGGTCGAACGGTGCGCGGTCGAGCCCGAGTTCACCGTGCGCGAGATGCTCACCTGGGCGCTCACCCGGCACGAGGCCGCGGTGACGGTCCCGCTGCTGCTCGACGAGGTGCGCGCGGACGGTGCCCAGGCACGGAGCCAGGCCCTGCACACCCTCTCCAAGATCGGGGACCGGCGGGCCTGGCCGGCGATCACGCCGGCGCTGCTGGCCGACGCCGACGAGGAGGTGGCCCGCAGTGCCTGGCGGGCCGCGGTCGTGCTCGTGCCCGACGGTGGGGAGCGCGAGTTGGCCGTAGTCTTGGCCGCTCAGCTCGGACGCGGCGGACGCGGGACGCGGTTGAGCCTCAGCCGGGCGCTGATCGCGCTCGGGGAGGCGATGCTGCCGGCACTGGACGCCGCGACGGCGGACCCCGACCCCCGGGTGCGCGCCCACGCGCTCGCCACGGAGCGGCTGTGGCGCGACCCGGACGCCGGATTCGAGGTCGCGATCGAGGAGGCGAAGCGCACGGCGGTCCTCGGCGAGGGCCGCCGGGAGGGACGGTAGGCAGTGTTGATCGGCGACGTGGCACGGCGCTCCGGGGTCAGCGCCCGCATGCTCAGACACTACGAGTCGCTCGGACTGGTGCGGCCGACGGGCCGTACCGGCTCCGGCTACCGCCGGTACGCCGACGAGGACATCCGGCGGATCTTCCACATCGAGAGCCTGCGGTCGCTGGGCCTGTCGCTGCGCGACGTCGGGCGGGCCCTCGACGACCCCGGTTTCGCGCCCGCCGAACTCGTCGCCGACCTCATCCGCCGCACACGCGAACGCATCGCGGCGGAGACCGAGTTGCTCACCCGGCTGCGGCGGATCGACGCCGCGGGACCGGCCGGCTGGGAGGAGGTGCTCCAGGTCGTCGCGCTGCTCCAGGCCCTGGAGTCGAAGAGCCCGGGGGCGCGGCAGCGCGCCGCGCTGTCCGCGGGCGAGGACGTCGCGGTGCCGGTGGAGGCGCTGGTCGAGGCCGTGCTGGGCGAGTCGGACCCGAACGTCGCCGGGGCCCTCCGCTGGGCGCTGGCGCAGGCCGGCGGCGCCGGGGCGGCCCTGCTCGCGCAGGGCCTGCGCTCGCCCGCGGCCGAGGTGCGCGAACGTGCCGTACGGTCCCTCGCCGAACTGCCGGACGGCACCGCGACCGCACTGCTGCGGGACGCCCTCGGCGGCCCCGACGCCGTGGTCCGCAGGTACGCGGCGCTGGCGCTCGGCGCCCGTGGCGTCGCCGACGCGGTCCCGACGCTCATCGACATGATCGTCGAGGCGGCGAACGACGCCGACGCGGCCGACACCCTGGGCGCGCTGGCGAACGACCCCGCGCTGGCGGACCGGATCGCCACCGGGCTGGTCGACCGACTCGCCCTCGACGGCGTCGGACCGGACGCCCGCCGGAGGCTGGCCCAGGCGCTCGCGGACGTCCCGGGGAGCACGACGTCGCGCGCCCTCGCGGAGCTGACGCGGGACGAGGACCGTGCGGTCGCGCTGACCGCGACGTACATTCTCAAGCTGCGCGACACGCGGTAGTCGCGACCGCGATCGGGGGATCCGATCGGGGCAGGGGTGACCGGGGGTTCGAGGGTGGGGGTGGCGTGACAGGGGCCGGGCGGTTCCGTCGGCAGCGGCGGCTGTTCCTCTCGGTGGCGATCGACACGTTCGGCTCCGGCGTCTTCCTGCCGCTGTCGCTGCTGTTCTTCGTCACCGTCCAGCACTTCCCGGCGGCCGCCGCGGGCACCGCCGTGACGGTCGGGTCGATCGCGTCCTTCGCCGTCGTGCCGCTCTGCGGACGGCTCGTCCAGGCGGCGGGGCCCAAGTCCTGTCTGCTCGTCAGCAACGTCCTGACCGCGCTCGGGTACGGCCTGTTCCTCGCGGCCGGGAACCTGCCCACCGTGGCCGCCGTGAGCTTCCTCGTGACGGCCGCCGACCGCCTCTACGGGGCCGCCTGGCCCACGCTGGTGGCGCGGTTCGCGAAACCGGCGGAGCTCACCGAGTGGTTCTCCGCGGTCACCGTGCTCAAGACCACCTCGCTGGGGGTCGGCACGCTGGGGGCGACCGCCCTGATGGCGCTCGCCGGCGGACACGGCCTGCGGGTCGCGCTCGCCCTGAACAGCGCGAGCTCCCTGCTCGCGGCCGTCCTCCTGCTCGGGGTCACCGTGCCGGCCGCCGAGCGGCCCGCGCGCAGGGCAGCCAGATCGAACACCCGGGCGGCGCTCCGCGACCGGCCCTTCATGTCCCTGGTCGCGTCCCAGACGCTGCTGTCGGCGGCCTGGCTGATCCCGACGGTCGCCTTCCCCGTCTACCTGGTGGAGAGCCTCCACCAGGCCGCCTGGTGGCCGACCGTCGTGGTCGCCGTCCGCTACGCCACCGCCACCGCCCTGCAGATGCGGATCAGCCGCCGGCTCTCCGGCTGGAGCCGCTCGCGGGTCCTGCGCCTGTCGATCGGCGCGGTGGCCGTCGCCATCGCCCTGACCGCGGCCGTCTCCACCGCCCCGCACGCCCTCCAGGGCCCGCTCGCCGTCCTGGTGGCGGCGGTCCTGGCCCTGGCCGAACTGGCCTCGAAGCCCACCGCGGCCGCGGCGGCGGTCGCCATGGCCCCCAAGGGCGACGAAGGCCCGTACATGTCCCTGTTCCAGCTGACCTGGACGGTGTCCTACGCGGTCGGACCGGCCGTCATCGGCCTGGGCCTGCAGAACCCCCCGCTGCTCTGGACCGCACTGGCCCTCTGCGTGGCCGCCGCCGCCCTGGCCCACCGCCTCCGCACCCCACTGCGCCGCCCCGCGGTGCAACTCCCGCACGCCGCACGCGATCTACGGGAGGAGGCCGAAGTCCCGTAGAGCGGCGCCCACCCCTTCAACCATCCTGCCGCAGCGATCGGTCGGTGTCTCCGCACGCCGACTCCCCTGCACCGCCCGGGGGATCCGCACCAGCAGGCCGACCCTCCGGGGCCCGGCAGGTGTCAGCGCCGTACCGGCAGCTCGTCGACGAGCCCGTAGGCGCGCAGCTGGTACGGGAGCGCGGCCGGGCGGCGCCACTGGAGATCGAGACCGCAGGCGCCGAGGACGGCGCCGAAGGCGTGCCGCATCGCGTCCTGGACGGCGGTGCGGGCCCGGGCGGCGCGCTCCGCGGCGGGGGTGTCGCCGTCGGCGGCGGCGGACAGCCGGCGGGAGGGGTTCCAGTGGAGGTCGGCGACGCCGGTGGTGTCGTCCCCGTCCTCGACGGCCGGGCACGGCGTGAGGGTGATGCCGGGCGCGTGGAGGTGGTCGGCGACCGGCAGGCCGGCGAGCCCGGCGGTGCGGCGCACCGCGGCGACGACGTCCGCGCCGATGCCGAGGTCCTGCGGGCGGGAGCCGGCCGGGGCCGGGGCGGCGGCGTCCTGGCCGGTGGCCGGAGCGGGTCCGTCGGCCCGGCCGACCCTGGTCTCCCCGCCGAGCCGGCCGGCCACGACCTCGATGCCGAAGGCCGGCAGGAACTCGGCGAGCGCGTTCCGCATGGTGCTGCCGACGACCCGTCGGGCGGCGAACGCCGGCTGCTGGGGCTGTTCCATGGCCGCGGCGGCCGCCAGCCGGGGGCCGGGCTCCCAGTGCAGGGCGATCAGTCCGGCGCAGTCGTCGGAGTCGTCGTGCGGCCGGGCCGGGCGCAGGTGGACGCCGGGCCCGTGTCCGCCGTACCCGACGGGCAGGCCGGCCAGCAGGAGCGCCTCGGTGACGCGGTCGACGAGCACCGGGTCGGTCCGGTGCCCGCCCGGGGACGTGCGTTCCGCAGCCGTGTCCACGCCGTCCTCCTCCGGGCCCCGGGCGGCGGCCGACCGCCGGCGCCCCGAGCGTACGGCGTACCCGGACGGCCCGTCGGCGAATCCCGGAACCGGTCCGCGGCGGCCCCGCCCGGCCGGGAGGCGGCTACAACCAGCCGCGCCGGGCGGTCTTCAGCCCGGCCTCGAAGCGGCTCGCCGCGTCGAGGCGCTCCATCAGGGCGGCCATCTGCCGCCGGACGGTCCGCACCGAGACGCCGAGCCGCTTGGCCGCCGCGTCGTCCGTGAGCCCGGTGGACAGCAGCCGCAGCAGCTCGCGCTCCCCGGCGGTCAGGCTCAGCGGGGCCACCCCGTCCCGGTCGTCGGCGATCGGGACGGCGGTCTCCCAGGTCTGTTCGAACAGGGCGACCAGGGACGCGACGATCCCCGGCTCGCTGGTGCACAGCGCGCCGGCCCGGGTGTTCTCCGGGTCGATCGGCACCACGGCCGTGCTCCGGTCGAAGACCAGCATCCGCGGCGGCAGCACCGGCGCGGTCCGCACCTCGCCGCCGAGGCCGGCCATCCAGCGGACGTAGTCGAGGGTCTCCGGGGCGTCGTGGATGCTGTCCTGGTAGATGGTGCGCAGGCTGACCCCGCGCCGCAGGGCGTCCTCGTCCAGCGGCCGGGACGCGGCCAGGCTGGCCGCGGACTGGGCGCCGCCGGGCATCACCGCCAGGACCTCGCTGGTCAGCCGGGAGGTCAGCACCTCCAGCTTGTCCTGGATGGCGTCCAGGCCGAGCAGCCGCTCGCGGTCGCCCACCGGGTTGTCGGCCCGTACCTTCGCGTACTCCCCCAGGGCGCGCGCGACGGCGGCCTTGGAGGCGGCGACCTCCTGCTGCCGGCGCGCGAGTTCCTCCTCCTGACGGCGCAGCAGGATCTCCAGTCCGCGCTCCGGGCTGACCGGCCGCAGGGTGCCGGGCCGTTCGCGGGAGGCGCGCAGCAGGGTGAGGTCGGCGAGCCGGTCGAGGGCCGCGCGCACGGCGGCCTCGGGGAGGCCGAGCCGCTCGCAGAGTTCCGCGACCCCGCCCTCGGGGTCGGCGAGCATTTCCCGGTAGACGGCTTCCGCAGTGGCATCCAGCCCCAGCAGTTCCAGCACTTCTCGACCCCTGATCCCCGTGGACGGTTCCGTATGCCCGGTCGGCCCGGGGCTGATCATTCCTTCGGCCGGAACGCCCTCGCAAGGGCATGATCCGGTCAACGCCCCACCCGGGCCGTCGACGCCCTCGGCGGGGCCCGCACAAAGGCGGAATTCGGGCCGCTGCCCGGTGCGGTGTTGCAGCATGCTGCCTGTCCTGATCCTGCCCGCGGATTCGCTTCCCGTGACGGGCCGGGGAACGGGAGGATTCCCGGTGCGCGCACTCCCCGTCTTTCCGGACACCCAGAACTGCGGTCTCCCTCAGCGCAGTTCCCGCACAGAACAGGACTCGCCCGTGTCCGTCCGTCCAGTTGCCGCCGTCCTCCTGACCCTCGCCCTCGCCGGCTCCGTCGCGCCGGCCTTCGCCGCCGGTTCGACCGCCCCCGACGCCGCCCCGTCCGCCGCCCAGGGCCCGGGCGGGGGGATCGGCTGGGACGGCCCCGCCGCTCTCTCGATCGGCTGGGACACCCCCTCCACCCGGTCGATCGGCTGGGACGGCCCGTCGGCCGACGCCGCCGTCGGGCAAGTCTGACCTGCCGTGTTCGCGGTCCATCTGACGCTGCCGACCGATGCCGCCGACCCCTCGGGGGAGGCGGCGGCCGCGGAGGTCCAGGTCGGGCTGTGGGCGTGCGCCGGCCCGGACGACGGTCTGGAGCACGTGCGCGCCCGCGCCGTCCCCGACGGCATCGGCCTGGTGCTCTACGTCCGCGCCCCCGACGAGACGGCGGCTCTGGCTCGGGCGCAGAGCCTGCTGGACCGGGCGCTGGCGCTCACCGGCCGGACCCCGTCCGGCCTCCGGTAGTCCCGCCGACCGACGGGGTCCGCGTCGGCCACCCGTCGTCCCGCCCGAACGGTTTCCGCTGTTCCGGACGGGTTTCCACCGATCCCACCCGGCCCGGAAGTTGGCCGGTTCATTGCTACCGCTTTACCCCGGCATGGCCGACGGGCCGTCGGCGGCCCGGCCGTGCCCCCGTTCCTCCACCCCCCTCCCCTCCCGCAGAGAACAATCGAGGAGTTCCATGTCACGCCCCCCCGGGCGGATCATCACGGCACCGGTCCGAAGCCGGCTCGCCGCCCCCCTCCACGCAGCGCCGTCGCAACGGCGTGCTGCGCAACACCGCCGTCGCGCTGGCCGTGGTGCTCTCCGTCGAGGCCGCCGCCGTCATCATGACGACCGGTCAGGCCGTGGCCGTCACCACGGAGCAGGCCCCGAAGCCCGCCAAGGCCCTGGGCCCGGCCGAGGCCAAGGACATCGCCACCGCCCACCTCAAGGCCCGGCTGGAGAACCGCCGGATCGAGGTCGTGGACGAGCGCACCGAGTCGACCACCACCTGGATCAACCCGGACGGCACCACGACCCTGGACCTCGCGTCCGGGCCGGTCCGCTACAAGGACAGGTCCGGCAGGCTCCAGCCGATCGACACCGACCTCGCCCGGCAGCCGGACGGCAGCGTCAAGGCCAAGGGCCACCCGCTCGACCTCTCGCTGGCCGGCGCCACCCCGCCCGCCGCCGCGTCGGCGTTCAAGGCGGCCGGCGCCCCGGCCGGGGACCCGAAGGCCCCGACCACCCCGCTGGTCTCGCTGGACAACGGCAACGGCACCGCCATGTCGCTGTCCTGGCGCGGCGCCCTGCCCGAACCCTCGGTGGACGGCGCCAGGGCCCGGTACGCGAACGCGCTCACCGCCACCGACCTGGTCGTCGAGTCCACCCGGACCGGCTTCGAGCAGTTCCTGGAGCTCAAGGACCGCTCGGCGGTGGCCGCCAACGGCAGCGTGACGCTCACCCTGGACGCGGCCGGCCTGCGGGCCCGGCAGAACCCGGACGACTCGGTGTCGTTCCTCGACCCGAAGACCGGCGAGGAGAAGGGCCAACTGCCCGCCCCGGTGATGTGGGACGCGCAGGTCGACGAGCGCAGCGGCGACCACACCCGCACCGCGCCGGTCGCGCTGAAGGTCACCCAGAACGGGAACGCGATCGACCTGACGCTGACCCCGGACGCCGCCTTCCTGACCGACCCGAAGACCACGTACCCGGTCACCATCGACCCCGCGGTCAACATCGGCGTCGGCTTCGACACCTTCGTGCAGCAGGGCTACGCCACCGACGTCTCCTCGCAGACCGAGCTGAAGCTGGGCAACAACGGCTCCGGCCAGGTCGCGCGGTCGTTCCTGCAGTTCCCGATGGCGAAGATCAGCGGGAAGCAGATCACCGGCGGCAAGCTCAACCTGTGGAACTTCCACAGCTGGTCCTGCACCGCGAAGAGCTGGGAGGTCTGGGACACCGGCACGGCCACCACGGCCACCCGCTGGACCGCCCAGCCCGGCTGGAACAAGAAGTGGGCGACCTCCACCGCGACCAAGGGCTACTCCAGCTCCTGCAACGACGGCTGGGTGAACCAGGACATCACCTCGCTGGTCAAGGCCTGGGCCGCCAACGGGAACACCAACAACACCCTGGGCATCCGGGCCACCGACGAGAGCGACCCGTACGGCTGGAAGAAGTTCAACTCCGGCAACGCGACGTCCAACACGCCGTACCTGTCGGTGACCTACAACACCCCGCCGGCCGTCTCCACCCTGATCTCCCCGGCCGACGCCGCGCTCACCGGCGACTCCACGCCGACGCTGTCCGCCAAGGCGACCGACCCCGACGGCGGCAACATAGCCCTCGACTTCGAGCTCTGGGCGTCCAACGGCACGGCCGCGCTGCAGTCCGGCCGCACCGCCATGGCGGCCTCGGGCGCCACGTTCACCTGGACCCCGGGCACCGCGCTGCCGGCCGGCGCCTACAAGTGGCGCTCCCGCTCCTGGGACGGCACCGCCAACAGCGCCTGGTCCGCCTTCCGCACCCTCACCGTGGACACCACCGCGCCCGGCGCGACCACCGTCTCCTCCGGCGACTTCCCGGCCGGCCAGTGGGCGGGCACCCCGGACGCCAACGGCGACTACAGCGGCACCTTCACCTTCACCCCGCCGAGCAGCGACGTGAAGGACGTCCAGTACAAGCTGGACGGCGGGGCCTGGGTCACCGCGGCCACCACCGGCACGCCGGTCAACGCCAAGCTCACCTTCAAGGCGGGCGCCCACACCGTCACCGCGCACAGCCGGGACGCCGCGGGCAACGTCTCCGCCGACAGGACCTACGCCTTCTACGCCGGCAAGGGCTCCGCCCTGGTCGCGCCCGGCGCGGGCGAGCGCCCGGCCCGCCGCACCTCGCTGCAGGCCGAGGGCAACAGCACCTACACCGGGGTGCGCTACCAGTACCGCCGCGGCGAGACGGACGCCTGGAAGGACGTTCCGGTCGCCAACGTCACCACCACCGCCGGCCAGCCGGTGACCGCCTGGCCGCATCCCGCCCCCGGCGGCAAGGCGGCCGCGCTGACCTGGAACATCACCGACACCCTGGCCGAGAACGGCCCGGTCGACGTCCGCGCGGTGTTCACCGACGGCACCGCCACCGACGCCACCGAGCCGAACACCGTCACGGTGGACCGCAACGCGGGCACCGCGCCGGAGACCAAGGTCGGCCCGGGATCGGTGAACACCCTCACCGGTGACCTCACCCTGTCCGAGACCGACGCCGAGGCCTTCGGCCTGCACGCCGAGCGCTCCTTCTCCTCCCGCCGGCCCGCCAACGGCTCGGCCCAGGAGGGCCAGGCGGCGATCTTCGGCCCGCAGTGGAGCTCCGGCACCACCGCCGAGATCACCGACGCCGACTACTCCTACGTCCGCAAGACCTCGGCGACCTCCCTCTCGGTGGTCTCCGCGGACGGCTCCGAGGTCGGCTTCACCGCCACCGGCGCCGGCGGCTGGAAGCCCGAGCCCGGGGCCGAGAACCTCACCCTGACCGGCGCGTTCACCACTGCCTTCACCCTGAAGGACACCGAGGGCATCACGGTCACCTTCGCCAAGGTCGACCCGGCCGCCACCACCTGGCAGGCCTCCGGCTCCTCGCTGCCCAGCGACAACTCCACCACCTCGGTGGTCTCGGAGAAGGTCGTCTCCGGCGGAAAGACCCTGGCCCGCCCGAAGTACGTCGTCGCGCCCTCCTCGGCGACCGCCTCCGCCAACTGCGCCGCCGTGCCGTCCACGGCCGGCTGCCGGGTGCTGGAGTACGTCTACGCCGACACCACCACCGCCACCGCCTCCGCCCCGGGCGACACGGCCGGCCAGGTGAAGCAGATCCGCCTGTGGTCCACCGACCCCGGCGCCGCCACCGCCACCCCCGTCGTCGTCTCGCAGTACGCGTACGACGACCAGGGCCGGCTGCGCGAGGTGTGGGACCCGCGGACCGGCCCGGCGCTGAAGACCGCGTACGGCTACGACGCGGCCGGCCGGGTCACCACCGTGACCGACCCCGGCGAGCTGCCGTGGACCCTGGAGTACGGCAAGGCCGGCAACGCCGCCACCGCCGGCGACGGCATGCTGCTCGCCGCCTCCCGTCCCACCCTCAAGCAGGGCAGCAAGGACGTCACCGACGGCACCGCCACCACCTCGGTGGTCTACGACGTCCCGCTGAGCGGCGCCAACGCGCCGTACCCGCTGGCGCCGTCCGACGTCGCCGCCTGGGGCCAGACCGACGCCCCGACCGACGCCACCGCCGTGCTGCCGCCCGACGCCGTCCCGGCCACCCACGACGGCAAGGCGCTCGGCACCGCCGGCTACAACCGCGCCTCGGTGACGTACACCAACGCCTCCGGCCGCGAGGTCAACACCGCCACCCCCGGCGGCGGCATCACCACCACCGAGTACAACGCCTACGGCAGCCCGGTGCGGACCCTCTCCGCGGAGAACCGCATCCTCGCCCTGGCCACCACCGGCAACGACCTCAACAAGCTGCGCGCCCTCGGCATCGCCGGCCGCTCGACGGCCGACCGCGCCCAGGTGCTCTCCTCCACCTCGCTCCACTCGGCCGACGGCAAGCGCCTGCTGGAGCAGTACGACCCGCTGCAGCTGGTCACCCTGGAGCACGACGTGGCCGCCTCCGGCACCTCCCCGGCGCTCGCCGCCGGCGCCGAGGTCGCGGCCCGCGCCCACACCGTCAGCGGCTACGACGAGGGCCGCCCGGCGGGCGCCGCGGTCAGCGACATGGCCACCTCGGTGACGGTCGGCGCCCGGATCGACGGCTACGCCGCCGACGCCGACACCCGCACCACCGCCACCGGCTACGACTGGGCCCAGGGCCTGCCCGTCACGTCCGTCCAGGACCCGGCCGGCCTGAAGATCACCACCGCCACCGGCTACGACGCCAGCGGTCGGGTGACCTCGCAGAGCCGCCCGAACTCCACCGGCTCCGACGCGGCCACCACCGTCACCACCTACTGGACCGGCACCGGGACCGGCGCCTGCGCCGGCCACCCCGAGTGGGCCGACCTGGTCTGCTCGATCGCCCCGGCCGCCCAGGTCGCCGGCGGCGGCGGCAACCCGCCGCAGCTGCCGACGAAGACCTTCCAGTACGACCGCTGGGGCAACGTCACGGTCCAGACCGAGACCGCCAACGGCGTCACCCGCACCACCACCCGCAGCTACGACGCGGCCGGCCGCCCGGTGAAGATCTCGGTCAGCGGCGGCACCGGCACCGCGGTCGCCGACACCGTGCTCGGCTACGACCCCGCCAACGGCGAGCTGGCCTCCCTCAACAACGGCAAGGCCACCATCACCCAGGGCTACGACAGGCTCGGCCGCCAGGTCTCCTACGACGACGGCGCCGGCAACGTCACCACCACCGAGTACGACCGGCTCGACCGCCCGGTGAAGAAGTCCGACTCGGTGCCGTCCACCGTGACCTACGGCTACGACACCGCCAAGGACCCGCGCGGCCTGCCCACCTCGCTCACCGACTCGGTGGCCGGTACCTTCACCGCCGGCTACGACGTCGAGGGCCGGCTGGTCTCGCAGACCCTGCCCGGCGGCAACACCCTGACCAGCAGCTACGACAGCCGGGGCATCCAGACCGGCAAGACCTACACCAACCAGGCGGGCACCGTCCTGCTGGCCGACACCGCCGACTACACCGTCCACGGACAGCAGGCCGGCCGCACCCAGAGCGACGGCAACAGCACCACCAGCGGCTACACCTACGACGCCACCGGCCGCCTCACCAAGGCCGCCGACAGCACCGGCCTGGCCTGCTCCACCCGGACCTACGCGTTCGACAGGAGCAGCAACCGGACCAACCGCACCAGCGTCACCGACGACTGCGACCCGGCCACCGCCGACGCCGTCACCCAGGCCGAGAACCACGGCTACGACACCGCCGACCGCCTCACCGACACCGGCTACGTGTACGACGCCTTCGGCCGCACCACCGCCCTGCCGAAGGGCACCCAGGTCGGCTACTACACCAACGACCTGGTCCGCACCGAGACCCTCGGCGACACCCGCAGGACCTGGGACCTGGACGCCTCCGGCCGCCTCGCGGTCGGCACCACGGAGACCAAGGGCACCGACGGCACCTGGACCGTCACCGAGCAGGAGACCAAGCACTTCGACGGCGGCAACGACAGCGCCTCCTGGTCCAAGGACGCGGCCGGCAAGCTGACCCGCGACGTCCTGGACCTGACCGGCCAGCTCACGGCCGCCACCGGCACCGACGGCGGCGCGATCCTGCTGCTGACCAACCTGCACGGCGACGTGTCCGTCCAGATGTCCCCGGACGGCCTGGAGGACCTCGCGGTCTACCACTACGACGAGTACGGCAACACCGTCGACTCCACCGGCTCGACCGCGTACGGCTGGCTCGGCGGGGCGCAGCGCGAGGCCGACGGCCTCTCCGGCCTCACCCTGATGGGCGTGCGCCTGTACGACTCGACCACCGGCCGCTTCCTGCAGACCGACCCGGTCCTGGAGGGCTCGCCGAACGCCTACGGCTACCCGGTCGACCCGATCACCATGGACGACCTGACCGGTCTGAACTGGAAGAAGAAGTGGACGGCCTACTTCAGCCGGGCCGAGGGCAACACGATCGGTGCCCTGCTGTACGTCTCCGGCAAGATCGCCCAGGGCATCTCGAAGATCCTGCGCAGGCTCCCGCACATCGTCGCCCGGGCCGCCGGCTACGTCCTGTGGGCGCTGTCCTACCTGATGAAGAAGATCGGCAAGCAGTTCATCAAGGCGGCCAACAAGCGCGGCAGCCACGGTGTGATCTTCACCTTCGGGATCTGGCGCTCCAGCCACTGGTGGGTGCCGGACCGTCCGATCTACCGCGTGAACCCGCGGTACTGAGCCGGGAGGAGGCCTCTCCGACGACCAACTGATGCAGGACAGGTAAGGCCGGGCCCGGGGGTGATCCCCCGGGCCCGGCCGCTTGTGCACATCGATGATCATCCCGGCGTAGGCTCTCGGCTGATCACAGGGGCAGAGAGGGAGACCATGGGCCAGAAGATCATCCGGTTCTCGGACCTGACCGGCCGGCACGCGGAGAACGACCGGGACCTGGTGCGGGTGGTGGTGCTCCAGCACCCCGACCTGACGGACGGTCCGGTCGAGATCGACGCGCTCGCCGGGGAGTTGGGCGAGGTGCGGGAGCTGACGCTCGACCTGGTCACGATCGAGCTGCACCACCCGGACCGGGCGGAGCCGCAGACGGTGGTGATGGAGGCCGAGACCTTCAACCGGCTGGCCTCGGCCGCGCCGATGGCCGAGGTGCTGCGCGGCGCCAGGCCGGCCGCCCGGGCCGCCGCCTCCGCGACGGCCCTCGCCGGCAGCCGGGAGCGGGTCAACTACGCCAGCCTGGAACACGCCGGGCGGCCGCACAAGGGCCGCACCACCGACGCGGAGAAGCAGGTCGTCCAGCAGCACCTGGACGAGATCAACGAGCGGCTCGCCGCCGAGGGCGTCCGCACCATCGACCCGGACAACGCCGAGCACGTGACCCGCTACGGCCTGGACACCCTGGCCCGGGAGACCGGCGTGATGTTCGGCTGACCGGCCCGGCCGGCCGGGCGCTCCGTCGGGCTGGCCGGTCCGGGCGGCGCTCCCCGTCGGGCCGGTCGCCCGCGGCCCGCGCCATGATCGGCCCCGCCGCCCGTTCCGGCGACCGCGGTGCGGCCGGGCGGGCGACCGCCGAGCAGGTGAATCGCCGCGACCGCCCCTCGTGTCGCCGACCGGCCCGGCACGGCGATCGGCTGGACTGCGCGCTATGCGTATTCCACACCGGACCGGACGGATCGTCTCGGTCCTGGCGCTGGTGGCGGGCTCACTGCTGAGCAGCAGCGTGCTGGCCCCACCGGCCCAGGCCGCGATCTCCTTCACCAAGAGCGTCGACAAGGCGACCGTCTCCCCGGGGGAGAACGTCACCTACACCCTGCGCTACACCTGCTCCATCACCGAGTGCACGGGCGGGAACATCCTCGACACCCTGCCCTCGAACATGCAGTTCCTCGGCTGGACGCCGGACCCGTCCTCGGTGGACGTGGCCGCCTCCACCGTGCCCGCCGCGGGCGCTATGGGCGGCACGATGGACATCCGGCTGAAGGACCTGAGTCCGGGCACCACCGCCACCGTCACGGTGACGATGAAGTACCCGAACTTCACCACCCCGAACGGCGCCACCTCCACCAACTCGGCCACCATGTCGGCCAACGGCGAGCCCTCGCAGACCGCCACCGCCGACACCGCCGTCCAGGTGCAGCCGCAGTACACGGTGACCAAGGGCGTCCAGACCTCCAGCAGTGACGGACGCACCGTCACCTACCAGTTCAGCGCCTGCGCCACCGACAACGTGCCCAACGTCGACCTGGACACCAGCCGGCTGCTGGACACCCTGCCGCCAGGCGCGGTGGTGGACACCGGCCGCTCACCGGGCTGGTCGCCGGTGGCACCCGGCCCGAACACCTGGGGCTACGACATCGGCCCGTTCGTCTCCGGCAACGGGCGCGGCGGCTGCCGCATCCCCGGCGTCCTGGTCGTCAACTACCCGGAGGCCTCCTTCCCGGACGGAACGACCTCCGAGAACGTCGTGGCCCTGCACGGCGACCCGATCGGGCCGGACCCGGAGCGCCAGCTCGACACCGCGAACGCCACCACCAGCCCGTTCCAGCCGCCGGCCACCGGCGTGGTGGTGACCGCCAGCAAGGTCTGGCGCGACACCACCGTCAACGGCGACCTCAACTCCTTCAGCCTGTCGGCCACCAACACCGCCGGACCGGCCACCAGCCTCACCGTCACCGACCCCGGGGCCGGCAGCACCGACGGCATCTACAACTGGATCTTCCCGCAGTCCCTCCAGCTGGAGCCGTGGAACCCCACCAGCATCCTGCTGACCCTGCAGTACCGCCTCAACGGCGACCCCACCTGGCAGACCTTCACCCCGGGCACCCCGTTCAACGGCTCCGACACCCGCCGGATCACCTTCGAACCGGGCGCGGGCGACCCGGCCAACGACGTGCTCGGCATCCCGGCCGGGCGCTGGCTGGACGGCCTCCGGTTCACCTGGAACGGCCCGATCCCCACCGGCTGGAGCCCGGGCAACGCGGTGCAGCTGGTCACCCAGGTCGCCACCCCCGGCCACGACGGACGCCAGGCCCCCGAGCCGCTGACCAACTGCGTGGACACCACCGCCACCGACGGCACCAACAACGCCTCGGCCAACGCCTGCGCGCAGACCACCATCACCCAGGCCACCAACCTCGGCGCGGCCAAGACCACCGTCGCCGGCGAGCTGTCCGCCCCCGGCGGCCGGGCGACCTTCCAGGTCATCCCGTACAACCGCAGCGCCCGCGACCTGGACCGGCCGCTGGTGCTCTACGACGTGCTGCCGGCCGGCGTCGTCTACATCGACGGCTCGGCCCGGCCCGACCCCAACTACCCGGACGCCAAGGCCCCTTCGTCGATCACCGTGACCCCCGGCCCGGACGGCCGGCAGATCCTGCGGATGGAGTGGCCGGCCGGCGCGCCGGACATGACGTACCTGCACGACCAGCTGGCCTACCGGATGCTCTTCGACGTCCAGGTCGCCAACAGCATCCGCTCCGGTGACCTCACCAACGACGTCTACGTCACCGTGGACCAGCCCACCGCCCCCGTCGCCTGCATGTTCTCCGGCTCCGACAGCGGCAGCACCCCGGACGTGCTCGACCTCAACGGCAACGGCAACACCACCGAGCTGCTCTGCCACGCCTCCTCGCAGATCCGGGTGGACGTGCCGTCGGTGCTGCGCTCGTACAAGGAGGTCAAGGGCGACCTGGACTCCGACTACGTGAGCATCGGCACCGCCACCCCGGGCGGCCGGATCTCGTACCGGATGACCGTACGCAACGACTCCCCCGACCCGGTCACCGACTTCATCGCCTACGACAGGCTCCCCACCCCGGGCGACACCTACGTGCTCACCCAGGACGCCCCGCGCGGCAGCGCCTGGACCCCGTCGCTCAGCCAGCCGATCACCAGCAGCGACCCGACCGTGCTGATCGAGTACACCACCGACCCCAACCCCTGCGTGGAGCCCGTCGTCGTCAACCGCACCGGCTGCAACAGCGCGGCAGTCTGGAGCACCACCTTCCCCGGCCCCGGGACGGCCACCTGGTTCCGCATCCACCGCCCCGGCACCATGGCCTCCGGCGAGTCCTTCACCCTGACCTGGCCGATGGTCGCCTCCTACGACGCGCCGGAGGGCGAGTACGCCTGGAACAGCTTCGCGTACACCGCCACCGACGCGGCCGGCCGCCAGCTGCTGCCGGCCGAGCCCGCCAAGGTCGGCGTCGCGGTCAAGCGGGTCACACCCTCCAACAACGCGCTGGGCGACTTCGTCTGGCAGGACAAGGACGGCTCCGGCGTCCAGAAGCCCGGTGACACCGGGATCGCCGGGGTCACCGTGCACCTGCTGGACGGCACCGGCCAGCCGGTGCGGGACAAGGACGGCAAGCCGGTCACCGCGGTGACCGACGCCACCGGCCACTACCTGTTCGACAACCTGCCGGACGGCAGCTATGCGGTCCGCTTCGACCTGGCCACCCTGCCCAAGGGCGCCACCGTCACCAAGCAGCACGCCGGCACCGACCCGGCCAAGGACTCGGACGCCGACCCGGCCACCGGCCTCACCCAGACCGTCACCCTCAGCGGCGGACAGCGCGACCTCGACCTCGACATGGGCGTGATCCTCCAGACCACCTCCCCCTCGCCGTCGCCCTCGCCGACCTCCTCCCCGTCGCCGACCTCCTCGCCCTCGCCGACCTCCTCCCCGTCGCCGACCTCCTCGCCCTCGCCGACCTCCTCGCCGACGCCGTCGCCGAGCCCGAGCCCGAGTTCGTCGCCGTCCCACTCGCCGTCCCACTCGCCGAGCCCGACGGCCACCGCCACCGCCACCGCCACCGCCACCCACACGCACACCCACGTCCCGAGCCCGTCGGAGAGCGGCGAACTGCCGCACACCGGCGGCTCCTCCCCCGACACCCTCGTCGCGGCACTCGGAGCCATCGCCCTCCTCGGCGGCGGCACCCTCTGCTTCGTCGCCTACCGCCGACCGGGCCGGCACGGCTGACGCCCACCCGGACCCCGCTGAACGCCAGTGGCGCCGCCCCGTCGAGGGCGGCGCCACTGGCGCGTTCGGGAGCGGGCCCGGCGGCGGTCCGCGACGGCCCCGGGCCGGCCGGCGGGCGACACGCCCGGCGTCACACGGCCGTCACGTTCCCGCTGGATACTCGGAAGGCCCACCGCCCGCGCCCCGTACGACGGAGGACCACCGCAGATGACCGCCGGCCCCGACCGCCCCGCCTTCCTCCTGGTCCACGGCGCCTGGCACGGCGCCTGGTGCTGGGACGCGGTGCGCACCGCCCTCGCCGCCGACGGGTGGCGCACCCACACCGTGGACCTGCCCAGCTCCGCCGCCCACCCCGATGCCGCCCGCCTCGACGGCGCCCACCCCGATGCCGCCCGCCCGGCGGGCCTGCTGGAGGACGCCGACGCGATCCGCGACCGCCTGCGGCGGATCGACGGCCCGGTGGTGACGGTCGCCCACTCCTACGGCGGCGCCCCCACCACCGAGGCCATCGCGGGCGCCGCCAACGTGGTGCGGGCGGTCTACCTCACCGCCTTCCAACTGGACGTCGGCGAAAGCGTGTTCTCCTTCCTCGGGGCTCCCGTTCCGGAGGACGACACGGGCCGCACCCCGCCGAACGCCGACGCCCGCCGCGTGCACTACACCGACGTGCCCGCCGCCGAGGCCGACCGCGCCCTGGCCCGGCTGACCCCGCAGAGCGTCCGGTCCTTCACCCAGCCGGTGACCACGGCGGGCTGGCGCACCGTGCCGTCCAGCTACATCGTGTGCGAGCACGACCGGGCCCTCGAACCGTCACGGCAGCGCGAGCTCGCCGCCCGCGCCGACACCGTCCACCGGCTGCCCAGCAGCCACGCCCCGTTCCTGTCCATGCCCGGGGAGCTCGCCACCCTGCTGGGCCGGATCGCCGGCTCCGCCGCTCCGCAGGGTGCCGACGTCCGGAGTGACGAGGGGCGTTGACGGCGGGCGGGGCGGCCCGACCGGCTCCGGGC
>NZ_JBSHBN010000037.1:23599-61003 GCF_053612025.1 Kitasatospora sp. NPDC054768 | reverse complement strand
CCACCGTCGGCGTCCACGAGGACGCCGCCGGCACCCGCCGGCTGGTCGCCCACGTCGTCGGCGCGGACCCGCTGCGGCCCCCGGGCGCCGCCGAGCTGCGCGCCCACCTGGAACGGCTGCTGCCCGCCTACCTGGTACCCGCCGCCTACGTGCCGCTGGCCGCCCTGCCGCTCACCCCCAACGGCAAGCTCGACCGGCGCGCCCTGCCGGCGCCCGGACCGGACGGCTACGCCGCCGGCCGCGAGCGCACCGCCCCCCGCACCCCCGCCGAGCGGCTGGTCGCCCGGGCCTGGACGGAGGTCCTGGACGCCGGCCCGATCGGCGCCGAGGACGACTTCTTCGCCCTCGGCGGCGACTCCATCCTCGCCGTGCGGGTCACCGCCCGGCTGCGCGCCGCCTTCGGCTCCGCCGACCTCTCGCCCCGGCTGCTGTTCACCCACCCCGTGCTCGCCGACCTCGCCGAGGCGCTCGGCGAGCCGGGCCCGGGCGCCGCACGGACCGCCGTCCCGGCCGTCGTCCCCGCCGCCGACCCGGGCAGCGAACCGCCGCTCTCCTACGCCCAGCAGCGGCTCTGGTTCCTCGACCGCTTCGAGCCCGGCAGCACCGAGTACACCTCGCTGTCCGTGCTGCGGCTGCGCGGCACCCTCGACCGGGCCGCGCTCGGTGGCGCCCTGGACGCCCTGGTCGAGCGGCACGAGGCACTGCGGACCACCTACGCCGAACGGGACGGCCGGGCCCGGCAGGTGGTGCGCCCGCCCCACCCCGTCGAACTGCCCCGCGAGGACGTCCCGCCGGCCGACCTGGACGCCCGCCTGGAGCGGATCGCCGCCACCCCCTTCGACCTCGAAGCCGGCCCGGTGCTGCGCGCCCGCCTGCTGCGCACCGCCGCCGACGAGCACGTCCTCGCCCTGGCGGTGCACCACATCGCCACCGACGGCTGGTCGATGGGCGTGCTCGGCCGCGACCTCGGCGAGCTGTACGCCGCCGCCCTCGAAGGCCGCCGCCCGCGGCTGCCCGCGCCGCCCGTCCGGTACACCGACTACGCGGCCTGGCAGCGCACCCGCACCGCCGCCGCCGAGGCCGACCTCGACCACTGGCGCCGGGCCCTGGACGGCCTGGCCCCGCTGGAGCTGCCCACCGACCGGCCGCGCCCGGCGGTGCGCACCCGGGAGGGCGCGCTGGTCACCTTCACCCTGCCCGCCGGGCTGACCGCCCGGCTGCGCGAGCGCGGCCGGGAGGCCGACGGCACCCTCTACACCGTCCTGCTGGCCGCCTGCCAGGTGCTGCTGGCCCGCTGGTCCGGGCAGACGGACATCGCCGTCGGCACCGTCACCTCCGGCCGCGAACAGGGCGAACTCCACGACGTGGTCGGCATGTTCGTCAACACCCTGGTGCTGCGCGGCGACATCCGCCCCGAGCTGTCCTTCCACGAGCTGCTGACCGCCGCGCGGGCCACCGTCCTGGACGCCCTGGCCCACCAGGAGGTGCCCTTCGAACGGCTGGTGGACGTCCTCCAGCCGGAGCGCGACACCAGCCGCACCCCGCTGTTCCAGGTGATGGTGGCGCTGCACAACCTCGGCGCCGAGGCGCCCCGGCTGCCCGGCCTGACGGTGGAACCCCTCACCCCGCCCGTCCGCAACGCCACCTTCGACCTCTCCTTCGACTTCGCCGAGCACGACGGCGGCCTGACCGGCTACCTGGAGTACAGCACCGGGCTCTTCGACGCCCGCACCGCCCGGCAGCTCGCCGACCGGCTGACCATCCTGCTGGCGGCCGCCGCCGACGCGCCCGCGACGGCCGTCGGGGCGCTGCCGCTGATGACCGGGGAGGAGCGGGAGCAGGTGCTGCGGCAGGGGCGCGGCGAGCCGCTGCCCGGGCCCGACACCACCTTCACCGCCCTGTTCGAGGAGCAGGCCGCCCGCACCCCGGACGCCACCGCGCTGGTCGCCCGCGACGCCACCCTGGACTACGCCGCGCTCAACACCCGGGCCAACCGCCTCGCCCGCCACCTGGCCGCCCTCGGCGCCGGCCCGGAGCAGGTGGTCGCCGTCCGGCTGCCGCGCACCTCCGACCTGCTGGTGGCGCTGTTCGCGGTGCTCAAGGCCGGCGCCGTCCTCCAGTTCGTCGACCCGGACCTGCCCGAGGAGCGGGCCGCCCTGCTGCTCGACGACACCCGGCCGCACACGGTGCTGACCGAGCACACCCTGCGCGAGGTGCCGTGGGAGGCCCTGCCCGGCCACGACCTCACCGATGCCGAACGGACCGCCCCGCTGCTGCCCGGACACGCCGCCTACCTGATCCACACCTCCGGCTCCACCGGCCGCCCCAAGGGCGTGGTCGTCGAGCACCGCCAGCTGGTCAACCTCTGCCGCGACCACCGGGAGGGGATGCTCGCCCCGCACACCGCCGACGGCAGCCGGCTGAAGGTCGCCCTCAGCGCCTCCCTCTCCTTCGACACCAGCTGGGAGGGCCCGCTGCTGCTGGTCTCCGGCCAGGAACTCCACCTGATCGACGAGGACGTCCGGCTGGACCCGCAGGCCTTCCTCGCCCGGATCGTCGACCAGCGGCTCGACGTCGTCAACGTCACCCCCTCCCTGCTGCGCGAACTCACCGCCGCCGGACTGTTCGCCCCCGCCCCCCACCACCCCCGGCTGTTGCAGCTCGGCGGCGAGGCGATCCCCGCCGCCACCTGGCGGGACCTGTGCGCGGCCCAGGCCGAGTACGGCATCAGCACCTACAACCTGTACGGGCCCACCGAGTGCACCGTCGACGCCGCCTACGCCCGCTGCGCGGACCACCCCGGGCGCCCGGTGATCGGCCGGCCGGGCCGCGGCGTCACCGCCCACGTGCTCGACGGCGCGCTGCGCCCGGTGCCGCCCGGCATGCCCGGGGAGCTGTACCTGGCCGGGGAACAGGTCGCCCGCGGCTACCTGAACCGGCCCGGGCTGACCGCCGGCCGCTTCCTCGCCGACCCGTTCGGCGCCCCCGGCACCCGGATGTACCGCACCGGCGACCTGGCCCGCTGGGACGCCGAAGGACAGCTGGAGTTCCTCGGCCGGGCCGACGAGCAGGTCAAGATCCGCGGCTTCCGGATCGAGCCCGGCGAGGTGGAGGCCGCCCTGCTGACCCACCCCGACCTCGCCGACTGCGCCGTCGCCGCCCGCGAACAGGGCGGCCGGACCCTGCTGGTCGGCTACCCGGTGCCGGCCGGCGACCGGGTGCCGCCCGCCGAGGAACTGCGGGCCTGGCTGCGGCGTACCCTGCCCGACCACCTGGTGCCCACCGCGTTCGTCCCGCTGGCCCGCGTCCCGCGCACCGTCAGCGGCAAGACCGATCGGCGGGCCCTGCCCGCCCCGCCCGCCCAGCCGGACCGCACCACCCCGTACGTCGCCCCGCGCCCCGGCACCGAGCAGCGGCTCGCCGCGATCTGGGCCGAGGTGCTGGGCGTGGAGCGGGTCGGCGCCCGGGACAACTTCTTCGCCCTCGGCGGCGACTCCATCCTCAGCATCCAGATCGTCTCCCGGGCCCGCGCCGCCGGCCTCGCCCTCACCACCAAGGACGTCTTCCGCTACCAGAACGTCGCCGAGCTCGCCCTGTGCGCCGGTGAGTCGTCGGTACGGACGGAGGTGGACGAGGCCGAGCCCGCCGAGGCCCCGCTCACCCCGATCCAGCACGGGTACCTCGACGGCCGCCGGGCGGGCGAGGCGCTGCGCTTCACCATGACCCAGCGGCTGGCCCTGGCCCCGGGCACCGACCCGGCCGCCCTGCGGACCGCGGTGCTCGCCCTGGCGGAGCACCACCCGGCGCTGCGCACCCGCTTCCGCCGGGGCGGATCCGGCTGGCACCAGGAGGTCCTGGAGCAGGCACCGGACGGCGTCTTCACCCACCACCCGGCGACGGCGGAAGCGGAGGTGCAGCGCGCCGCCGACGAGGCGCAGCGCTCCCTCGACCCGGTCGAGGGCCGGATGCTGCGCGCCCTGTTCTTCGACGGCGGCGCCGACCAGGCCGGCCAGCTCGTCCTGACGATCCACCACCTGGCCGTCGACGGCGTCTCCTGGCGCATCCTGCTCGCCGACCTCGAAGCGGCCTACCGCGCCGCCCGCACCGGCGCACCCGTCCGGCTGCCGGAGCCGGGCACCTCCTACACCCGCTGGGCCGCCCGGCTGGAGCGGCACACCCGCTCCGGCGCCCTGGACGGCGACAGCGCGTACTGGACCCGTACCGGCCGGGCCCCGGCCGGGCTGCCCGAGGGGCGGCCCGGCCCCAACACCCACGGCACCGCCGCCACCGTCACCGTCACCCTGGACGAGCGGACCACCGAGGCGCTGCTGCGGCACGTCCCGGAGGTCTACCGCACCCAGGTCAACGACGTCCTGCTCAGCGCGCTGGGCCGCACCCTGGCCCGCTGGTGCGGCCGCGACTCCGTGCTGATCGGGGTGGAGGGCCACGGCCGCGAGGACCTCTTCGCCGACCAGGACCTCTCCCGGACGGTCGGCTGGTTCACCGCCGAGTTCCCGCTCGCCCTGCACGTCGACCCCGAGGCCGGCTGGCACGACACCCTGCGCTCGGTCAAGGAGCAGCTGCGCGCCGTCCCGCTGCGCGGACTCAGCCACGGCGCCCTGCGCCACCTGCACCCGTCCGCCCTGCCGGCCGACGCGGCCGCGCCGCTGATCGCCTTCAACTACCACGGCCAGTGGGACAGCCGCAGCGCCGCCGCCGACGGGCTGCTGCGCGGCTCGCTGCCCCCGGCCGGACGCGACACCGACCCCGACGAGCCCCGCCCCTACCTGCTGGACGTCATCGGGGCGGTCCAGGACGGCCGGCTCGAACTGGGCTGGACCTACCCCGCGGCCCGCTACGACGAGGCCACCGTCCGAGCCCTCGCCGAGCAGACCCTCCAGGCGCTGCGCGAGCTGGCCGAGCACTGCGCGAGCCCCGGCGCCGGCGGCCGCACCCCGTCCGACTTCCCGCTGGCCGGCCTCGACCAGGAGCGGCTGGACGCCCTGGTCGGCGACGGCCGCGACACCGAGGACGTGCTGCCGCTCACCCCCCTGCAGTCCGGCATGCTCTTCCACGGCCTGGTCGACGGGGACGGCGCCTACGTGGACCGGATCGCCGTACGGCTGGCCGGCGTCGCCGACCCGGCGGCCTTCGCCGCGGCCTGGCAGCAGGTCGCCGACCGCACCCCGGCGCTGCGCACCTCCGTGCACTGGCGCGGCCTGCCGCACCCCGTCCAGCTGGTCGCGCGCCGTGCCGCCCTGCCCGTCCGCCACCTGGACTGGCGCGCGCTGACGGCCGAACAGCGCGCCGGGGGGACCGAACGGCTGCTCGCCGAGGAGCGGGCCGCCGGGCTGGACCTGGGCACCGCGCCGCTCAGCCGGCTGGCCCTGGCCGCGCTGCCCGGCGAGGAGGTGCTGCTGCTCTGGTCCACCCACCACGTGATCCTGGACGGCTGGAGCACCGGACAGCTGCTCACCGAGGTGTGCGAGGAGTACGCCGCGCTCACCGGCGGACCGCAGGCGCCCCGCCCGGTCCGGCGCCCGTTCGCGGACTTCCTGGCCTGGCTGCGCGAGCAGGACGAACAGGCCGCCGAGGACCACTGGAGCGGCGCCCTGGCCGGGTTCACCGAACGGACCGCGCTGCCCTACGACCGCCGGCCCGCCGGAGCGCACCGGGCCCGGGCCACCGCCGCCGTCCACCGCGCCCTCGACGAGGCGCTCTCCGCCCGGCTGCGGGAGAACGCCGCCGCCGCCGGACTGACCGTCAACACCCTGGTCGAGGCAGCGTGGGCGCTGCTGCTGGCCCGCTACGGCGGCACCGCGGACGTCGTCTTCGGCACCACCGTCTCCGGGCGGCCGGCCGAACTGCCCGGCGTCGAGACGATGATCGGCCTGTTCATCAACACCGTGCCGGCCCGGGTCCGGCCGCCCGCGACCGGCGGCGTGCTGCCCTGGCTGCGGGACCTCCAGGACCGGCAGAGCGACGGCCGCCGCCACGACCACCTGGCGCTGCCCCGCGTCCAGGCGCTGAGCGAACTGCCCGCCGGGGAACCGCTGTTCGACAGCATGCTGGTGTTCGAGAACTACCCCGTCGACGAGTCGGCCGCGGACCGCACCGGCGTGCGGGTGGTCGAGGTGCGCGCCGACGACGCCACCACCTTCCCCTGGTGCCTGCGCGCCCACCTCAGCGGGCAGCTCGCCTTCGACCTGGCCTACGACCCCGCCCTGTTCGACGACGGCACCGTCCAGGACGCCGCCGACCGCCTCGCCCTGCTGCTGACCGCCCTCGCCGACGGCCTGGACGGCGACCTCGCCGCGCTGGACCCGCTCACCGCGGCCGACCGCGAACTGCTGGCCGCCTGGCACGCCACCGCCCGCCCGCCGGTGCCGCGCAGCCCGCTGGGGATCTTCGCCGAGCAGGCCCGCCGCACCCCCGACGCCCCCGCCGTGCGCGACGGCGAGCACGAACTGACGTACCGCGGGCTCGACGACTGGTCCGACCGGCTGGCCGCCCGGCTGCTCGCCGACGGCCTGGCCCCCGAGGACCGGGTGGCGCTGGCGATGGACCGCGGCACCGAACTCGTCGTCGCCCAACTGGCCGTCCTCAAGGCGGGCGGCGCCTACCTGCCCGTCGACCCGCGCGCCCCCGAGGAGCGCCGCCGGGCCCTGCTCGACCGGGCCGGCGCCGCCCACCGGCTGAGCGCCGAACAGGTCGCCGCCGCACGGACCGGTGAGGCGGCCCCGCACCTTCCGCCCGCCGACCCCGACCGGCTGGCGTACGTGATGTACACCTCCGGCTCCACCGGCGAACCCAAGGCCGTCGCCGTCCGGCACCGCGACGTGGCCTCGCTCGCCACCGACAGCCGCTTCACCGACGGCAGCTGCGCCCGGGTGCTGCTGCACTCGCCGGTCGCCTTCGACGCCGCCACCTTCGAGGTGTGGGCGCCGCTGCTGAACGGCGGCTGCGTGCTCGTCGCCCCCGCCGGCCCGGTGGACGCCGCACTGCTGCGCCGCCTCGCCGGACCGGACGGACCGACGGCGCTGTGGCTCACCGCCGGACTGTTCCGGCTGCTCGCCCAGGACGCGCCGGACTGCTTCACCGGCCTGCGGGCCCTGTGGACCGGCGGCGACGTGGTGCCCGCCGCCGCCGTGCGCCGCGTCCTGGCGGCCTGCCCCGGACTGACCGTCACGGACGGCTACGGACCCACCGAGACCACCACCTTCGCCACCGCCCACGCCCTCCCGGACGCCGCGGCCGTGCCCGACACCGTCCCGATCGGCCGCCCGCTGGACGACCGGCGGGTGCACGTCCTGGACGGCCGGCTGCGGCCCGTCCCGCCGGGCTGCGCGGGCGAGCTCTACCTGGCCGGCGAGGGCCTGGCCCGCGGCTACCTCGGCCGCCCCGGCGCCACCGCCGCCCGCTTCCTCGCCGACCCCTCCGGCCCGCCCGGCGCCCGGATGTACCGCACCGGGGACCTCGCCCGGCGCCGCCCCGACGGCACCGTCGAATTCCTCGGCCGCGCCGACGACCAGGTGAAGATCCGCGGCTTCCGGGTCGAGCCCGCCGAGGTGGAGGCCGCCCTCGCCGCCCACCCGAAGGTCACCGACGTCGCCGTGGTCGTCCGGGAGGACCGGCCCGGCGCCCGCCGGCTGGTCGCCTACCCGGTCGGCGCCGTCGACCCCGAGGAACTGCGGGCCTTCGCCGCCCGCGCCCTGCCCGACTACCTCGTCCCGGCCGCCGTCGTCCCGCTCCCCGCCCTCCCGCTGAGCCGCAACGGCAAGGTCGACCGCGCCGCCCTCCCGGCGCCCGAGGAGCGGCCCGGCCACGGGCGCCGCGCCCGCGTCGAACCGCGCACCGCCGCCGAACACCGCACCGCCGAGGTCTTCGCCGAGGTCCTCGGCATCCGCCCGCCCGGCACGGACGAGGACTTCTTCGCCCTGGGCGGCGACTCCATCCTCAGCATCCGGCTCGCCGCCCGCCTCGCCGAGGCCTTCGGCGCCGACCTCGGCCCCCGCGCGGTCTTCGACCACCCCACCCCGGCCGGCCTGGCCCGGCTGCTCACCGAGGCGTCCGGCACCCCGGCCCGCCCGCCCGTCGTCCCGGTGCCCCGCACGGGCGCGGCCCCGATGTCCCACGCTCAGCAACGCCTCTGGTTCCTGGAGGAGTTCACCCCCGGCGTCGCCGAGAACGTCGCGCTCGCGCTGCGGCTGCGCGGCACCCTCGACCCCGGCGCCCTCGGCGCGGCCCTGGACGCCCTGACGGCCCGGCACGAGTCGCTGCGCACCACCTTCGACAGCGTCGACGGCCACGGCGTCCAACTGGTCAACCCGCCGCACGTCGTACCGCTGCCACGGCACGACCTCTCCGGCCGGCCCGCCGGCGAACGGCCGCAGGCCCTGCGCGACCTGCTCGCCGCCGAACGCGCCCGGCCCTTCGACCTGCGCCGCGGACCCCTGCTGCGCGCCACCCTGGTCCGGCTGGCCGACCACGACCACGTGCTGGCGCTGACCCTGCACCACATGGTCACCGACGGCTGGTCCAGCGGCGTGCTGCTCAGCGACCTGGCCCACCTCTACCGTGCCGAACTCGACTCCGCGGAAACCGAGTTGGCGCCACTGCCGGTGCAGTACGCCGACTACGCCCACTGGCAGCGCACCGAAGGGGCCCCCAGCGGGGAACAGCTCGCCTACTGGAAGCGCCAACTGGCCGGAGTGGTACCGCCGAGGCTGCCCACCGACCGGCCCCGGCCCGCGGTGCGCGCCGCGAACGCCGCCAATGCCGCCACCGTCCGCCTGGAACTGCCCGCCGACACCGCCCGCCGGCTGGCCGAGGTCGGCCGGGAGCGCGGCGCCACGCTGTTCACCACCCTGGTCGCCGCCTCCCAGGCCTACCTGGCCCGGCTCTGCGGGGACACCGACATCACCGTCGGTACGATCACCTCCGGCCGGCACCGGCCCGAGATCCAGCAGCTGGTCGGATTCTTCGTCAACACCCTGGTGCTGCGCTCCCGGGTGGAACCCGGCCAGTCCTTCGACGCCCTCCTCGGCGAGGTGCGGCAGACCGTCCTCGACGCCTTCGCCCACCAGGACGTGCCCTTCGAGAAGGTGGTCGACGAGGTCCAGCCGGTGCGCGACACCAGCCGCAGCCCGCTCTTCCAGGTCCACGTGGTGCTCCAGAACGCGCCGTCCGCCGAACTCGACCTGCCGGGCCTCGACGTGACCGGCATCGAGCCCGACGCCGTACGGACGGCCTTCGAGCTGGTGCTGGAGTTCGTCGAGACCGGGAGCGGCGCGCTGCACGGCCTGCTCACCTACAACACCGACCTGTTCGACCCGGCCACCGTCGAGCGGATGGCCGGCCAGCTCGCCACCCTGCTGACGGCCGTCGCCCAGGACCCGGCCCGCGCCGTCGGCGCGCTGCCGCTGGCCGGACCGGACACGCCGCCCGCCGAGGCCGGCGGCACCTTCCGCCCGGTGCCCGAGGCCACCTTGCCCGAGCTGTTCGAGCGCCGGGTCGCCGCCACCCCCGACGCACCCGCCCTGCTCGACGGCGAGCGCGAACTCAGCTACGCCGAACTGGACCGGGCCGCCAACCGGCTGGCCCACCAGCTGATCGGGCGCGGCGTCGGGCCCGAGCGGCTGGTCGCCCTCGCCCTGCCCCGCTCGGCGGCCATGGTGGTCGCCCAGCTCGCCGTCGCCAAGGCCGGCGGTGCCTTCCTCCCGGTCGACCCGGACTACCCGGCGCCCCGGCGCGCGTTCATGGTCCGCGACGCCGCCGCCCACCTGGTGCTCGACGACCCGGCCGGGGTCTGGACCGCCGAAGGCCCGGACACCGCACCCACCGACGCCGACCGCAGCACCGCCCTCACCCCCGCCCAC
The DNA here is from genome assembly GCF_053612025.1 of Kitasatospora sp. NPDC054768. NCBI lineage: Bacteria > Bacillati > Actinomycetota > Actinomycetes > Kitasatosporales > Streptomycetaceae > Kitasatospora > Kitasatospora sp. NPDC054768. The sequence continues at coordinate 51,125 of NZ_JBSHBN010000037.1, read as the reverse complement.
CCGGCCTACGTCATCTACACCTCCGGCTCCACCGGCACTCCCAAGGGCGTCCTGGTGACCCACGCCGGCCTCGCCGTCTTCGCGGCGGCCGCCGCCGAGCAGTACGCCGTCGGCCCCGGCGACCGGGTGCTCCAGTTCGCCTCGCCCAGCTTCGACGCCTCCGTGCTGGAACTGTGCATCTCCCTGCTCTCCGGGGCCGCCCTGGTCACCGGCGAGGAGGGGCCGCTGGTCGGCGAGCGGCTCGCCGAGGCCCTCGGCGCCCGCCGGATCAGCCACACCCTGATCCCCCCGGCGGCCCTGGCCACCGTGGAACCCGCAACCGCCGCCGCCCTGCCCGACCTGCGCACCCTGGTGGTCGGCGCCGAGGCCTGCCCGGCCGACCTGGTCGACACCTGGGCCCCCGGCCGACGGATGATCAACTCCTACGGCCCCACCGAGGCCACCGTCGTCGCCAGCTGGACCGGCCCGCTCACCGCCGGCACCGGCACCCCCGCGATCGGCCGGCCCAGCGGCGCCACCCGCGCGTACGTCCTGGACACCGCCCTGCGGCCGGTGCCGCCCGGCGTCACCGGGGAGCTCCACCTGGCCGGCCCCGGCCTCGCCCGCGGCTACCTCGGCCGCCCCGGCCTCACCGCCCAGCGCTTCCTGCCCGACCCGTACGGCGCCCCCGGTGACCGGATGTACCGCACCGGGGACCTCGCCCGCCGCGACGCCGACGGCCAACTCCGGTTCGCCGGCCGCGCCGACGAACAGATCAAGCTGCGCGGCTTCCGCATCGAACCCGGGGAGATCGAGAGCGCCCTGCGCCGCAGCCCCCTGGTGCGCGACGCCGTCGTCACCGTCCGCGCCGACGGCCCCGGCGGCGGACGGCTCGTCGGCTACGTCGTCCCGACCGACGCCACCACCGGCGCGTCCGCCCTCGAACTCCGCCTCCACCTGGCCGAAACCCTGCCGCCCCACCTGGTCCCCGCGGCCTTCGTCCCGCTGGCCGCCCTGCCGCTCACCCCCAACGGCAAGCTCGACCGCCGGGCCCTGCCCGACCCCGGGCCCGCCCACGCCACCGCCGGCCCGGGCCGGGCGCCGGAGACCGACCTCGAACGACGGATCGCCCGGATCTGGGCCGACGTCCTCGGCCTCGACGAGGTCGGCGCCGACGACAACTTCTTCCTGCTCGGCGGCGACTCCATCCTCAGCATGCAGGTGGTGTCCCGGCTGCGCCGCGACGGCCTCCACCTGGCCACCCGGGACCTGTTCAGCCACCAGACCGTGGCCGAACTCGCCACCGTCGTGCGCACCACCACCGAACGCGCGGACGACGGCCCGGTGACCGGCGACCTGCCGCTCACCCCCATCCAGGAGTGGTTCCTGACCACCCCGCGCGCCGCCCACCACCACTTCAACCAGTCCACCCTGCTCGAACTCGGCGCCGACCCCGACCCGACGGCACTGCGCGCAGCCCTCGACGCCCTGCTGGAACACCACGACGCGCTGCGCATGCGCTTCACCCGCGACGAGGCCGGCTGGCACCAGTTCAACCCGCCGCCCGCCCCCGCCGAGGACCTCCTGATCCGCTACGACCTGACCGGGCAGAGCGCCGAGGCCGCCGACGCGGCCATGGCCAAGGCCGCCGACGAGCTCCACGCCGGCTTCGACCTGGCCCGAGGCCCGCTGCTGCGCGCCGCCCTGTTCACCGGCCACCCGGAGCACCCCGCCCTGCTGCTCCTGGTCGCCCACCACCTGGTCGTCGACGCCGTCTCCTGGCGGGTGCTGCGCGACGACCTGGAGAGCGCCCACCGGCAGGCCGTCCGCGGCGGGGCGATCACCCTGGGGGAGCGCGGCACCTCCTTCCGGGACTGGGCGCACCGGCTCGCCGGCCATGTCGCCGAGGGCGGCCTGGACCACGAACTCCCGTACTGGGAGGAGGCGGTGAGCGCCCGGACGGCCCTGCCCGGCGGCCCGGCCGACCCCGGCGGCGCCGCGAGTGATGACACCGCCGCCGACGATGTCGCGAGCGCGGCGGTCACCGTCGAACTCGACGAGGCGGACACCGAGGCACTGCTGCGCGCCGCTCCCGCCGCCTACCGCACCCGGGTCAACGACGTGCTGCTCGCCGCGCTCGCCCTCGCCCTGGCCCGCTGGAGCGGACAGCAGCGGATCGCCCTGGACCTGGAAGGACACGGCCGGGAGGACCTGCTGGAGGGCGTCGACCTGTCCCGCACGGTCGGCTGGTTCACCACCGTCCACCCCGTCACCTTCCACGTCCCCGACCCCGACCGGCCCGATCCGGACCGCGACTGGCGCGCCCTGGTGAAGTCCGTGCGCCGGCAGCTGCGCGCGGTGCCCGGCAACGGCCTGGGCTTCGGCGCCCTGCGCACCTTCGGCACCCCCGAGATCCGCGAGCGCCTCGCCGCCGGCGGGCACGGACAGGTCGTCTTCAACTACCTCGGCCAGTGGGACGCCCGGCCCGAGACCGCCGGCGACGGCCTGGTCCGCGCCGAACTCGGCTCCTTCGGCCAGGACCACGACCCCCGGGACGGCGGCTCCCACCCGCTGGAGGTGGTCGGCGCGACCCAGCACGGACGCCTCGCCTTCACCTGGCACCACCGGCCCGCCGTGCACGACACCGGGTCCGTCCGCCGGGCGGCCGAGGACTTCGCCGCCGCCCTGCGGCAGATCGCCCGGCACGCCCGGGAAAGCCACTGACCGTACACCACCACTGACACCCGTTCGTCCGACGACAGAGGAGCCCGACATGGACGAGAACACCCGCTACCAGGTGCTGCGCAACGACGAGGAGCAGTACTCCCTCTGGCCCGCCGACCTCGACGTACCGGCCGGCTGGCAGCCCGTCGGCACCGAGGGCACCGAGGCCGAGTGCACCGCCTACGTCGACGAGGTGTGGACCGACATGCGCCCGAAGAGCCTGCGCGAGCGCATGGAGAACGCCGGAGCCTGACCGGCCGCACGGACGGGGCCGCCGGCCGCGCCGCGCCGACCGGCCCCGTCCCGGCCGCCGCACCACCCCACCACCGCGCCACCGCGCCACTGAACGACCGCACCACCGAGCCGCCGCACCACCACGACCCGAGGAGAGCACCATGACCCCTCCGCTGCGCACCGAGCACCTGGATTTCATCCCCTACCGGCCCGAGGACGAGGACGCCTTCGTCTCCCTGCTGCGCAACGCGGACGTGTGCCGCTGGATGGGCCAGGACCTCGTGCCCGAGCCGGACATCCGGACGCTGTTCCGCGCGATCCTGGCCGACGTCTACCCGCAGAACCTCTTCGACGTCTGGGGCCTGTGGCTGGACGGGGCGTACGCGGGCCACGCCGAGGTCAAGCGCACCGGGAACGTCGACGGCCACGAGCTGGTCACCGCGCTGGCCCCGGAGTTCTGGGGCCGGGGCCTGGGCGGCGAGGTGGTGCGCGGCCTGATCCGCTACGCCGGGGACGAGCTGGGGCTCAAGGAGGTCTACGGCATGGTCGGCGCCGAGAACACCCCGAGCCTGACGATGTGCCACCGGCTCGGCTTCCGGCACCTGCGGGACGTCGTCGGCGACGACGGCTCGGTGACGAAGCTGGTGGCCGTCTCCACCACCGACCCGGCCTGACCCCGGCCGGGCCCGACCCCTGTCCCGTCCGGAGCAGCGGACCGGCCCCTCCGCCGGTCCGCCCCGCCCGTCGTCCGTGAAGGCGCACACCGTGCCCGGGACGGACCGCGTCCGCGGAACCGCCGAGTACCTGCCGGTCCCACCCGACCGGTCGGGACCGGCCGGTGCACGGCGCCGCCACACCGGTCCCGCGTACCGGGCCGGCTGCCCCCGCCACACCGGTACTCGGGACCGCGGCGGGGACGGGATACCTCCGCACGGGTGATGTTGCCGCCCTGCGTGTCCGGCCTTGCGGTGAAGTCGGTGCGCTGCTGGTTTGCTGTCCGGCGGGGTTCCGACGGCGCGGCTCTCGTTCCGGCGGCCCAGGCCGGGCGCGGTCGCCGTTGCTCCTCACTGCGGGAGGCCGGTGGGCCCGCCCGTTCACGGACGGTTCCGGAGCTGGAGGTGACGGGTGGTCGGGGCCCGACAGGGGGGCGGATCGCCCGGGGAGGGCCCCGCGCGGGGCCGGGGCGGTACAAGGGTGCGGGATCTGCCCGGGCGCGGTGCCAGGAGGCTGCGCGGGGCGGCCCGAACCGTCGGCCGGTCCCTCGCCGCGGCCGGCGCGGCCCTCGCCGCCCGGGCCGGTCGGATGCCCCCTCCGCCCGGCCCGTTCCGCCGGGGGTTCTGGCGCAGCCCGATCCGCGGGCCGTGGCTCACCTCCGTGTTCGGGTTCGTCCTGCTCGCCGGGATCCCGGTGCTGTTCGTGACCGGGGCGCTGTCCTACGCCGCGTACAACCCCGGCCTCGGCCGGCTCAACGACCAGACCCCGGACAAGGGGCTGCTGGGCTTCTACCTCTTCGACTGGCCCACCGATCCGCCGTGGCTGTACCGGCTCACCCAAGGCGTGCACGTGACGCTCGGCGTCGTGCTGGTTCCGGTGCTGCTGGCCAAGCTGTGGTCGGTGATCCCGAAGCTCTTCACCTGGCCGCCCGTCCGCAGCGCCGCGAACGCGCTGGAGCGGCTGTCGCTGCTGATGCTCGTCGGCGGTGCCGTGTTCGAGTTCGTGACCGGGATCCTCAACATCCAGCTGCACTACGTCTTTCCGGGATCCTTCTACCCGCTGCACTTCTACGGTGCGTGGGTGTTCATCGCCGCCTTCGCCGTCCACGTGGTCCTCAAGCTGGGCAGCGCGAGCCGGGCTCTGCGGTCGCGTCCGCTGCTGGCGGAGCTGCGGACCGGGCTCGCGGCGACCAGGCCGGAACCCTCCGACGGCGGGGGCCTGCCGGCGGCCTCGCCGGCCGTACCGACGACCTCCCGGCGCGGTGCGCTCGCCCTGGTGGGAGGCGGCTCGCTCGCCCTGTTCGCGGTGACGGCCGGGCAGAGCCTGGGCGGCAGCCTCCGCGCGACCGCACTCCTGGCGCCGCACAACCGGGCCCCCGAGCAGGGCCCGAACGGCTTCCAGATCAACAAGACCGCCGCCGCCGTCGGGATCACCCCGCAGCTCGTCGGGCCCGGCTGGCGCCTCGAACTGCACGGCACCGCGGAGCCGTTGGTCCTCACCCGCGAGCAGCTGCTGGCCATGCCGCAGCGGTCGGCCCGGCTGCCGATCGCCTGCGTGGAGGGCTGGTCCACCGAGGACCAGCTGTGGAGCGGACTGCGGCTGGCCGACCTGGCGGCCCTGGCCGGCCTGCCCGGTGCGGCCGAGGTGCTGGTGGAGTCGGTCCAACCACCCGGCCCCTACACCTCGGTGCTGCTGCGGGGCAACCAGATCCGCGACCCCCGGTCCCTCCTGGCCCTGCACGTCAACGGAGCCGACCTGTCGCTCGACCACGGCTTCCCGGCCCGGATCATCGTCCCCGCCAACCCCGGTGTGAACAACACCAAGTGGGTCGGCCGACTCACCTTCAGGACGTGACCGTGGCCCGACCCGCCCGCCTCACCCGCTGGTACGGCGCAGGGCCGATGCACCTGCTCGTGCTGCTCGCCTCGTTCGCGCTCACCGGTTACGCCGCCGAGCGGCTGGTGTCCGACCGGGCCCTCGCGGTGGTGCTCTGGTTCGTCGGCGGGGCCCTCGCCCACGACCTGGTCCTGCTGCCGCTCTACTCGCTCGCCGACCTCTCCGCCCGGTCCGTCCTGCGCCACCGCCACGAGCGGGCTCCGACCGTCGAGTGGATCAACTACCTGCGGGCACCGGTCGTCCTGTCCGGCCTCCTGCTGCTCGTCTGGTTCCCCCTCGTCCTGAACCTGTCCGAGCCGTACCCGGGGGCCACCGGGCTGTCGGAGGAGGTCTACCTCGGCCGGTGGCTCGCCGTCAGCGGAGTCCTGTTCGGCGCGGCGGCCGTCGCCCTCGCGCTGAAGCTCCGCCGCGTCGGCCGATCCCGGCGGTCCACGCCCGGGTGAGCGGCGGGCCGGCCCGCACCGGCGGTGCGGGGTTCGTGAACCGTAAGACCGGATTTCGAGACCCGAGGCCCGCTGGTTCCCGCAGCGGCCGGAACGGTCTCGCCGAGAGAGAGGTGGAACACATGAGGGTACGTGGGGATGCGCCGCGGGCCGAGGTCGGTGTGATCGGCGGCTCGGGCCTGTACGCGCTGCTGGACGAGGTGACCGAGGTGCGGGTCGACACGCCGTACGGGCCACCGAGCGACGCGCTGTTCCTGGGCGAGGTGGCCGGTCGCCGGGTCGCCTTCCTGCCCCGGCACGGGCGCGGGCACAGGCTGTCGCCGCACCGGATCGACTACCGGGCCAACCTCTGGGCGCTGCACGCGCTGGGGGTGCGGCAGGTGTTCGGGCCGTGCGCGGTGGGCGGGCTGCGGCCGGAGTACGGGCCCGGCACGCTGCTGGTGCCGGACCAGTTCGTGGACCGGACCTCGGGCCGGGTGCAGACCTACTACGACGGGCAGCCGCTGCCGGACGGCTCCGTCCCCGAGGTGGTGCACGTGCCGATGGCCGACCCGTACTGCCCGGCGGGGCGGCGGGCGGCCCTGGACGCCGCCGCCGCGGCGGCCTGGGGGCCGGTGGACGGCGGCACCCTGGTGGTGGTCGAGGGGCCACGCTTCTCGACCCGCGCCGAGTCCCGCTGGTTCTCCGCGAACGGCTGGTCGGTGGTCGGCATGACCGGGCACCCGGAGGCCGCGCTGGCGCGTGAACTCGGACTCTGCTACAGCACGTTGGCGCTCGTCACCGACCACGACGCGGGCGTCGAGGCAGGTGAGGGCGTCACCCAGGCCGAGGTGCTGAAGGTCTTCGCGGGCAATGTCGACCGGCTGCGCACGGTGCTGTTCAAGGCGATCGAGCTGCTGCCCGTCGACCGGGACTGCGTCTGCTCGCACGCCCTGGACGGTCTCACCACCGGTCTCGCGGGCGTCCCCGGAGCCTGACCGGGCCGCAGCGGCGGCGCCGCCGGTCCTCGGGGACGGGGCACCACGGTGGCAGGGTGGGGGCGTGCTCACCCGACGCCTCCTGCCCTGTGTCCTCGCCCTCGCCGCGCTGACGGCGGCCCTGGCACTGACCGTGACCGGCGGCGGGACGCTCGCCGACCGGGCGCCGCTGTACGGCTGGTACGCCCTCGACGCGGCGCTGTTCACCCTCGCGCTCGTCCTGCTCCGCGGGGTGGGCGACCGTCACGTGGTGCCGCTCGTCCTGGCCGGGAGTGCCGCCGTCGCCGCCGTCGGGCTGTTGGCGCCACCGCGCACCAGCGACGACGCCTACCGGTACGTGTGGGACGGCCGCGTCCAGGCGGCCGGCACCTCGCCCTACGCGCGCACCCCGGACGACCCGGCGCTGGCCCGATTGCGCGATCCGGGTCTGTTCCCGGTGGGTGACGGCTGTGCGGGGTGGGACGAGCGGCGGACCGCGGACGGCGACTGCACCCGGATCAACCGGCCCGCCGTGCACACCATCTACCCGCCGGTCGCGGAGGCGTGGTTCCTCGCCGTGCACCCGTTCGGCGGCGGCGTCCGCGGCGTGCAGGCCGCGGGGGCCGTGCTGGCCGTGGCCACCACCGGCGCACTGCTGGCGGCACGGCGGGGCAGCCGACGCGCTGCGCTGTGGGGCTGGTGCCCCGGAGTGACGGTGTGGGCGGTCAACGACGCGCACGTCGACACCCTCGGTGCGCTCCTGATGGTGGCCGGACTGGGCTTCTCCGCCCGTCGCCGGGCCGGTGCCGGCGGCGCCCTGCTCGGCGCGGCGGTCGCGACCAAGCTGCTGCCGGCGCTCGCCCTGCCCGGAGCGCTCTCCGGGCTGCTGGCCCGGCGTCCGACCAGGTCCGACGTGCTGTTGCTCGCAGTGGCCCTCGGGACGTTCGTGGCGGTCTATCTGCCCTACCTCGTCGCCTCCGGGCCCGGTGTGCTGGGGTACCTGCCCGGATACCTGCGGGAGGAGGGGTACGAGCAGGGGCACCTCGACCGGTTCGGCCTCCTGCGGATCGTCGTCGCCGACCGGTGGGCCCCGTGGGCGGCCGCACTGGTGCTGGCGGTGGTGGCACTGTGGGTGCTGCTGCGCGGCGGTCCCGGCCGTCCGTGGCGCGGCGCCCTGCTGGTGACCGGAACGGCGCTGCTGGTCGTCGCGCCGAGCTACCCCTGGTACGGCCTGCTGGTGGTGGCCCTGGTCGCGCTCGACGGGCGGTGGGAGTGGCTGGCCGTTCCGGCGGCCGGACAGGCGCTCTACCTCGTCGGCGGGGCGGACGCCCAACGGTCCGCGTACGCGGTCGCGCTGGCCTGTGTGCTCGCGGTGCCGACGGCCCGCGGGCTGTCCCGCGCCGTAGCGTCGCGGCCGGCGCGCGGTCCGGCGCCGGGTACGACGAAGGCCTGACCGGCCGCCGACGTTCCGAGGCGCGTGGCGCACCGCCGACTCGGAGGAGGCGGGGCGAAGCGCCCCGTCACACGAGTGTGCCGGCGGAGGACTTGCGGAGGGCGAGGAACCGCCGTCCGTGGGAGGTCCAGCGTTCGGTCTCGACGAGCCCGGCCCGGCGGGCCCGCCGGGTGACCGCCCCGGCGCCGCATCGCGCCCAGGCGAACGCCGGACCGAGGCGGCCGTCGGAACCCTCGACCTGTACGGTGATCCGTTCGTCGAGCTCCCACGGCTCGACCTCGACCAGCAGGACGCCGTCCGGTGCCAGGAGTTCGGCGCCACGGCGCAGCAGCACGGCCGGGTCGCCGCCGATGCCGAGGTTGCCGTCCGCGAGCAGCGCACCGCCCCAGCGGCCCTCGGCGGGCAGCCGGTCGAACACGGACCGGCACAGGGCGGGGCCTCCGAGGTGGCGGGTCCGTTCCACCGCCGCCCCGGTGACGTCGACGCCCAGGGCCGGGACGCCGAGGGCCAGCAGGGCGGCCACGAGCCGGCCGGGTCCGCAGCCCAGGTCCACCACCGGGGCGGCCAGACCCACGCAGCGCCGCAGCAGGCTGTGGTCGCCTCCGGCGGCGGGGGCGCACCACCGTTCGACGTCGAGTGCGATGCGCGAGCCGTCCTCCTGACGCAGCCACAGGGGGCCGCGTCCGGCGCGTACGGCCTCGGCGAACGGGTCGTCGATCCAGGCGGCGGCCGGGGCGGTCATCCGGCGAACTCCGGGGCGGTGTCGATCGTGCGCAGGCGCACGGCGAACCCGGTGTGCGGCGCTTCGGCCGCGACGCGGCGGGCGTCCTGAATGGTGTCCACGTCAGTCATCACCGGGAGATGACGAACCGTCAGGCACTCGGCCGCGAGGCGGTCGAGCAGGGCGGCGCCGGTGCGGGAGGTGGACATCGGCACCCCCCGGAGCAGGCGTCGGGCCAGCCGCTCGGTGGGGTGGGCCAGGCCGAGGGCCCAGAAGCCGCCGTCGGCCGCCGGGCCGTACCAGGCGTCCGCACCGGTGCGGTGGGCCGGGGAGAGCGACTCGGCGAGGACGGTCGGGTCCAGCTGCGGGGTGTCCATGCCGACGAGCAGGGCGGGTGATCCCGGAGCTCGCCGGGCAGCGTGGGCGAAGGCCGCCGCGAGCCGCTCGTCGAGCCCGCCGCCGCACTGCGGGACGACGTCCCAACCGGGCGGCAGCCACGGACCGGCGTCCCCGTCGAGGACGAGCAGCCGCCGGCCGGCCGGCATCCGGTCGAGAGCGGCGAGGGTGTCGACGAGGGCGGCCCGGGCCAGCGCCGCCGCCTGCCCCGGACTGCACGGCGGGGTGAGACGTGTCTTCACCCGGCCCGGAACCGGTGCCTTGGCGATGACCAGCAGGGTGGGCGGCGGTGCCGCCAGCACGGCCCGCATGTCGCGTACGGCCTGACGGGTGCCGCGCACGGTCCCGGTGACCTTGGAGCGGCCGGAGCGCGGCAGGTAGTCGACGTCGGTCTCGGTGATCCGCATCCCGGCCGCCGAGGCGGCGAGCACCATTTCGAGCGGATAGCCGGAGCGGCGGTCGCCCAGCCCGAGGGCGATCAGCCGCTCCCGCCGGGCGGCCCTCATCGGTCCGAGGTCGTGCAGCGGCGCCCCGGTGAGGGCGCGCAGCCGGCGGGCGAGGACGGTGTTGGCGAGCCGGGCGTGCACCGGCCAGGCGCCGGCGGTCGCGGGACGGCGGCGGCCGAGCACGAGGTCTGCCGTGCCGGCCGCCACGGGACCGGCGACGCGGGGTAGTTGGGCCGGATCGAGTGAACCGTCGCAGTCCATGAAACAGACCAGTCCGGCGGTCGCGGCGAGCAGACCGGCGTGGCAGGCGGCGCCGAAACCGCGCCGGGGCTCCTCGACGACGGTGGCGCCCAGCGACCGGGCCAACTCCGCCGAGCCGTCGCGCGAACCGTTGTCGACGACGATCGCGCGCCAGCCGTCCGGGACACGGCCGAGCACCCACGGCAGGGCCGCGGACTCGTCCAGACAGGGAAGGACGACATCGGCGACGGGGACGGGATGGAGGGGAGAAGTCACGCCGGTCACGCTAACCGCAGCCCGGCCCGCCGAGGCCGAACCGCGCCTTGCGGAGGTGCCACGTCGGCGAGGCTCGACCCGTCCGGGGGATCGGACGGGATTCGGCGGCACCCGCGCACGGCTGACGTCGCGCGCCGTTCTCACGCCCGCTGCGGCGCGGCGGCGAACTCCAGCATCCCGTCGGCGAAGGAGACCCGGGCCCGCCACGTGAGTTCCGTCCGGATCCGGGCGGAGTCCGCGGTGATGTGGCGGACGTCGCCAAGCCGGTACTCGCCGGTCACCACCGGCGTCGGTCCACCGTGGGCGGCGGCCAGCGCCCGTGCCATCTCCCCGACCGTACGGACCTCGCCGCTGCCCACGTTGTAGGCCCGGGCACTGCCCGGCGGGCGGTCGCCGAGCGCCGCCAGCGCGGAGAGGTTCGCGGCGGCGACGTCCGCCACGTGGACGAAGTCCCGGCGCTGCCCGCCGTCCTCGAACACCCTGGGCGTTTCGCCCCGGGCCAGGGCCGAGCGGAAGAGCGACGCCACTCCGGCGTACGGAGTGTCCCGCGGCATCCCGGGGCCGTAGACGTTGTGGTAGCGCAGGGTCAGGGCACGGCCCGCACAGGCGCGGCTCCAGGCGGAGACCAGGTGCTCCTGGGCGAGCTTCGTCGCCGCGTACACGCTGCGCGGGTCCGTCGGTGCGTCCTCCGCCACCAGGCAGGGCACGAGTTCGGCACCGCAGCGCGGGCACGGCGGCTCGAACCGGCCGGCGTCCAGTTCGTCCGGGCGCCGTGGGCCGGGTGCGACGTCCCCGTGCAGCCGGCAGCGGTAGCGACCCTCGCCGTAGACCACCATGGACCCGGCGAGGACGAGGCCGCGCACGCCCGAGTGCGCCATCGCGGCGAGCAGCACCGCCGTTCCCAGATCGTTGCAGCCCGCGTAGGCGGGCGCGTCGTCGAGGTCCGTCCCCAAGCCGACCATGGCCGCCTGGTGGCAGACCGCGTCCACTCCGGCCAGCGCCCGCTCGACCGTCGCCCGGTCCCGTACGTCCCCCTGCCGGAAGTCCACCGCCGCGGGCAGCTCGGGTGGCATCCCCGAGGGATGGACGGCGGGAAGCAGCGCGTCCAGGACACGGACCTCGTGGCCCGCCGCCACGAGGCCCCGGACGACCGCCGAACCGATGAACCCGGCGCCGCCGGTGACCAGAATCCTCATGACCGGTGACGCTACCGGGCCCCGACCGTGGAACGGCCGAAGGCGGCGGTCGCGTCATGCCTCGGTCAGGGGTTCGGCCGCGCCGCCGTTGTCGGGCGGCCGACCGGGGCCGGTGCTTCCGTGCCGGCTGCGACACCTCCGGCGGAGTGCCGCCGCCGCGCGCTCGCCATCCGTCAGCCGTTCGGCGTCGCGGGCGGGTCGGCCGGGGACGAGCGCCGCGCCCTGTTCACCGGCGACCCGGTCCCGTCCACCGCCCGTCCCGGTGCCTGGTCGGGCCGCACGCCAGGCCGGTCACGCCTCCGCGGCGCCGACCAGCGGGCGGTGGCAGGCCACCGTGCGGCCGGGCGCCACCTCCCGGGGCCGGGGCTCCTCGGTGGCGCAGCGGCTGTCCGCCAGCGGGCACCGGGTGCGGAAGCGGCACCCGCTGGGCGGGGCGAGCGGGGAGGGCGGGTCGGCGGGGAGCAGGCCGGTGTCGCGCAGCGGGCGGCCGGGTTCGGGGACGGCGGCGAGCAGGGCGGCGGTGTAGGGGTGGGCCGGGGCGGCGAGGACGGCCTCGGTGGGGCCGCGCTCGCAGATGCGGCCGAGCTGGAGCACGGCCACCTCGTCGCTCACCGCCCGGACCACGCCGAGGTCGTGGGAGATGAACAGGCCGGCCAGTCCGCGCTCCTCGGTGAGGTCGCGCAGCAGGTTGAGCACGGTGGCCTGGGCCGAGACGTCGAGGGCGGAGACCGCCTCGTCGGCGATCAGGACGCGCGGGCCGGCGGCCAGCGCCCGGGCGATGGCGACCCGCTGGGCCTGTCCGCCGGAGAGCTGGTGGGGCCGGCGGTCGCCGAACAGGGCGGGCGGCAGGCCGACGGCCTCCAGCTGCCGGGTGACGATCTCCTCCCGATCCCGATCCCGCTCGCGGTGGTCGCGTTCGCGGGCCGGGTCGGGGTGGGCGTCGAGGGGTTCGGCGACGAGGTCGCGGACCCGGCGGCGCGGGTTGAGGGAGGAGAGCGGGTCCTGGAAGACCATCTGGAGGCGGGGCCGGACGGCCCGCAGGGCCCGCGGGGAGAGCGCGGCGAGGTCGGTGCCGTCGAGGGTGACGGTGCCGGTGGTGGGCGGGGGCAGCCGCAGCAGGGCCTTGGCGATGCTGCTCTTGCCGGAGCCGGACTCGCCGACCAGGGCGAGGGTGCGGCGCGGATACAGGGCCAGGTCGACGCCGCTGACGGCGTGCAGCGGGCCGGAGCGGGTGCGGTGGACGACGCCGAGGCCGGTGGCCTCCAGGACGGCCGTACCAGCGTCGGCAGTTCCGGCGCCGGCGGTGTCGGGGGCGACGGTCTCGGGGGCGGTGGTCATGCCGCGGACTCCAGTTCCTCGGGAGCGATGGGGTCGGCCGCGGTGAGCGGGAAGTGGCAGTCGGCGGTGTGTCCGTCCGCCGCCGTGCGGGTGGGCGGCGCGGTGGTGGTGCAGAGTTCGGTCGCCCGCTCGCAGCGCGGGGCGAAGGGGCAGCCGGGGATGGACCGGGTGAGGTCGGGCGGTGAGCCGGGGATGGCGGGCAGGGTGCGGCGCAGCGGGCCGGTGACCCGCGGGACGGAGCGCAGCAGCGCCGCCGTGTAGGGGTGTCGGGGGTTCCGGGTGACGGCCTCGGTGGGGCCGGTCTCGACGATCCGGCCGCCGTACATGACGGCGATGCGGCGGGCCCGCCCGTACAGCAGGCCGATGTCGTGGGTGATCAGCAGGGTGGCCAGGCCCCGGTCGACCCGGTGCTGGTCGAGCAGGTCGAGGACGGTGCGCTGGACGGTGACGTCGAGGGCGGTGGTGGGTTCGTCGGCGAGCAGCAGGGCGGGTTCGCCGGCCAGGGCGGCGGCGATGCCGACGCGCTGGCGCAGGCCGCCGGAGAGCTCGTGCGGGTGGGCGCGGGCCCGCCGGGCGGGGTCGGGGACGTCGACGGCGGCGAGCAACTCGGCGGCGGTGCGCAGCCGTTCGCGCCGGGACAGGCGGCGCCGGTTGGTGATCGACTCGGTGACCTGGTCGGCGATCCGGACGACCGGGTTGAGCGAGGTCATCGGGTCCTGGTGGACCATGGCGATGCCGGTGCCGAGCAGTTCGGCGCGCCGGGCGGGGGTGGCGGCGAGCAGGTCCTCGCCGTTCAGCCGGATCTCGCCGGTGGCGACGGCCCTGGTGGTGCGCGACCCGACGCCGAGGACGGTGCGGGCGAGCACGGACTTGCCGGAGCCGGACTCGCCGACCACGCCGAGGCACTCGCCGGCCGCGATGCCGAGGCTGACGCCGTGCAGGACGTGCAGGCTCCGCCCGTCGGGGGTGTGCAGGACGGTGTCCAGCGAGCGGACGTCGAGGACGGGGGCGGAGGTCATCCGCGCGCTCCCTTCGTGGCGGTGGACTTCGCAGCGGCGGGCTTGGCTGCGGCGGGAGCGCCCGAACGCAGGTGCTCCCCGAGGTAGTTGAGGGCGAGGACGGTCAGGCAGAGCACCGCGGCGGGTGCCAGCGAGATCCACGGCGCGCTGCCGAGGGTGGTGCGGCCCTCGGCGATGATGCCGCCCCAGGAGGGCTCCGGCGGGCGCAGCCCGAAGCCGAGGAAGCTGAGCGAGCCCTCGGCGACGATGGCGACGGTGGTGGCGGTGAAGGCGAAGGTGAGCGCGATCGGCAGGACGTGCGGGACGATCTCGCGGCGCAGGACGCGCAGCGGGGCGGTGCCGATCATGCGGGCGGCCTGGACGAAGCCGCGCTCGGCGAGCGAGAGCACGACGGCGCGCACCACCCGGGTGAAGTGCGGGACGGTGAACAGCCCGATCAGGCCGCCGATGACGGTGAGGCCGGGGCCGCGCATCGAGACCACGATCATCACCAGGATCAGGCTGGGCACGGACATCAGCAGGTCGGTCGCGAAGCCGATGGCCTTGTCGACCGGGCCGCGGAACCAGCCGGCGGCGAGGCCGAGCGCGCCGCCGCCGAGCAGCCCGACCAGGACGGTCAGGGCGGCGACGGTGAAGGAGGCGCGGGCGCCGGCGACGGTGCGCTGCAGGATGTCCCGCCCGGAGCCGTCGGTGCCCAGCCAGTGGCCGGGGCCGGGGGCGGCGGAGGGGTGGGCGAAGTCGCCGTGCAGCGGGTCGAAGCCGGGCAGCAGGGGCAGCAGCAGGGCGGCGAGGGCGACCACGGCCAGCCAGGCCGCGGCGGCGAGCACCCCGGCCGGCGGGCGGCGGCGGGCGGTTGGGGTCCCGGCGGTGCTCTCGGCGGTCACGGCGGTGGTTTCAGCGGTGCTCATGGGCGATCCTCGGGTCGATCGTGCGGTACAGCAGGTCGACCGCGAAGGTGGCCGCGACCACGGCGACGGCGCTGACCACCACCACGGCCTGGACGACCGGGAAGTCCCGGCCGGCGATGGCCCCGGAGACCAGGCTGCCGACGCCGGGCACCGCGAACAGCGACTCGACCAGCACCGAGCCGCCCAGCGAGGTCCCGATGCCGATCCCGATCAGCGTCACCAGCGGCAGGCTGGACGGCCGCAGGGCGCGGCGCAGCAGCAGCCGGGTGGTGCCCATGCCGCGGCTGCGGGCGGCGGCGATGTACGGCTGGTCGAGGGTGTCGAGCAGCTGCCCGCGCAGGGTGCGGGTGAACACGGCGGCCTCGGTGAGGCCGAGGGTGAGGGCGGGCAGCACCAGGTGGCGCAGGTTCTCGGCCGGGTTCTCGGTGAACGGGGTCCAGCCGGTCGCGGGCAGGACGCGCAGCTGGACGGCGGCGATCCAGATGAGCAGCAGACCGAGGGCGAAGCCGGGGACGGCGAGCCAGCAGAAGGTGGCGGTGGTGGCGAGCCTGTCGAAGGTGCCGCCGGGCCGCCAGGCGGAGAGCAGGGCGACGGGAACGGCCAGGCAGAGCGCCACCAGCTGGGCGGCGAGGAAGAGTTCGAGGGTGACGGGGATCCGGTCGGCGAGTTCTCCGGTGACGGCCGCTCCGGTGGACAGCGAGTGGCCGAGGTCGCCGTGCAGGGCGTCGCCGATCCACTGCCAGGTGGCGGCGAGCACGTTGCGGTCCAGGCCGAGCCCGGCCTCGTAGGCGGAGATCTGCTCGGGGGTGGCGGTGGGGCCGAGGGCGGCGACGGCGGGGGAGCCGGGCATCAGGTGGGGCAGGGCGAGCGCGCCGACGGTGACCAGCAGCAGGACGGCCGCGGCGCGGCCGAGCTGCCCGCCGTACCGCAGGGCGGTCCGGGCGCCGGGGGTCATCGCTTCACCCACAGGGTGGCGGGCGAGACGTTGAGGACGGTGCGCTTGGACAGGTCGGGCAGCCCGCCGACCTTGGCGGCACCGAGGAAGCCGACGGTGTTCTCGGTGAGGAAGACCATCGGCGCCTCGCCGACGACCCGCGCGGCGGCCTGGCCGTAGGCGGCCGAGCGCTTGGCGGCGTCGGTCGAGGAACGGCCCTCGGTGATCGCCTTCTGGGCCTCGGGGTCCGACCAACTCATGAAGTTGTACGGCGAGTTCGGCAGGTAGAGGCTGCTGAGCGCGGTGTCGGTGTCGCCGAACATGCTGGTGATGAAGTCCATCACCTGGAACTTGCGCTGGAGCATCGCGGTGCCCAGGCCCGCGTTGTCGAGCGGCTTGACGGTCATCCTGATCCCGGCCTCGCCGAGCATCTGCTGGAGCACGGTGGCGCGCTGCTGGGCCTCGGGGCGGCTGTCGACGAGGTACTCGAAGGCGAGGTCGGGGTGGCCGGCCTCGGCCAGCAGGGCGCGGGCCCTGGCCGGGTCGTGGGCCGGGTACCCGGCGGCGGTGCGGTACGGGGAGCGGGAGCCGATCGGGCCGTCCGCGACGGAACCCTGGCCGAGGAAGACGACCTTCTCCAGGGCCTCGCGGTCGATCGCGTACTGCACCGCCCGGCGGACCCGGACGTCGTCGAAGGGTGCGGCCTTGGTGTTGAACAGCACGGTGCTGGTGGAGCCGGGCCCGGTGGCGGTGCGCAGCCCGTCGGCGGCGGCCTGCTTGAGCTGGCTGGGCGTCTCGGTCCAGATCAGGTCGGTGTCGCCGGAGCGCAGCGACTGGTAGCGGCTGTCGGCGTCGGGCAGGACCCGGTAGACGAGCTTGTCGGCGTGGCCCTTGGCGCCCCAGTACGCGGGATTGCGGGACAGGGTGACGGAGACTCCGGGCTGCACGCTCTCCACGGTGTACGGGCCGGAGCCGACGGCGGGGGAGTCGCCGGACGGGGCCTCGGAGACGTAGCCGAGCGAGCGGGTGAACAGGTTGGGGAAGGCGGCGTCGGGCGCCTTGAGGGTGAAGGCGACGGTGGTCGGGCCGGTGACGGCGGTGGAGCCGATGGCGGCCGCGTCGAGGGCGCAGGCGCACTTGCTCTCCGGCTTGGCGAGCCGGGTGACGTGGTCGGCGACGGCCTGGGCGTCGAGCGGCTTGCCGTCGCTGAACGTCACGCCCTCGCGCAGGTCGAGGGTCCAGACCGTGGCGTCGGCGTTGGGGGTGAAGGACTTGGCGAGGTACGGCTGGACGGTGCCGTTGTCGCCGTTGACCATCAGCGGGTCGTACAGGGCGTTGGCGAGGACCATCATCGGCATCGAGGTCAGGGTGCCGTCGGCGGGGTCGAGCTTGGTGAACGGCCGGTCCAGGCCGATCTTGAGCGTGCCGCCGTCCACGGCCGGCCCGTCGGCCGCCGCGCCGGTGTTCCCGGCGGCGGTGCCGGTGCCGGTGCCGGTGCCGGACAGGGCGTCGTCGGAGGCGGAGCAGGCGGTGAGCGTGAGCGCGGCCGTGCAGGCCGCGGCTACCAGGAGGTGGGTGTGCCGCTTCATGGTTCCTCGGTTCGGGGGGTGCGGGGCGGCCAGGGGGGAGTGCGGCCGCCGACGCCCACACCATTTCGGAAGTGGCAGTACTGCCAAAAGGCAGTTGTGCAAACTTCGGATGACGAAACCCGGAAGAGTCGGCTCCCGCCTTGAGCGAGCACGGTCGGACGTGATTCGGTACTGACAGCCGCCCCCTCGGCGGCCCCACCTCCGCCCGGGCCGGGCACTCGCCCGAGACCGACTCGGACACCCAACCCACCGAACAGGAGCGGAAGAACGATGCAGGGGACGGACACCGCGGCGGAGCCGGGCATGCGCGACCGCAAGAAGGCGCGCACCCGCGACAGCATCCGCACCGCGGCGCTCGAACTCTTCGAGGAGCAGGGCTACGAGCGCACCACGGTGGACCAGATCTGCCGCCGCGCCGACGTCGCCCACCGCACCTTCTTCCGCTACTACCCGGCCAAGGAGGCCCTGCTCTTCGGCTGGGACTTCGGCCAGGTCGTCCTCGACGCCTTCGCCGCCGCCCCCGCCGAACTCCCGCTCTGGGCCGCGCTCGAACACGCGCTGACCGTCACCGGCGGACGGCTGGAGGAGCCCGTCGAGCACACCGAGCGCCGGCGGCGGCTGCGCAGGGGCCTGCTCGAAGTGCACTCCGTCCACAACTACGCCCTGGTCGTCATCGACGCCTTCATCGAACGCACCGTCACCATCGCCGCCGAGCGGCTCGACGTCGACCCGGACACCGACCTGCGCCCGACCGCGCTCGGCGCGATGTTCGGCGGCATGGTGCGGCGCCACATCCTGATCGGTCAGGAGAGCGCCACGCTGGCCGGCTGGGTCAAGGCCTACCGGGACGTGCTCGCCGCGGCGGGCTGACCCGAACCGCCACCGACCCCGTCACCGACCCCACCACCGACCCCGACCCCGTCCCCGGGCGTGCCGCCGGCCGCCCGGACGGCACCCCACGCCCAACTCCCCCTCCTCACCCCCGCGTCACCCCTCGCGCGGTCCTGTCGCGCGCCTTCGTCACACCCTTCGCAAGACCCTTCGCACATCCCGAAAGGCCCCCGCATGTCCCTGGTCAACTTCCGCGACCCCGCCGTGCTCGCCGACCCCGCGAGCCGCTGGATCCGTCCCGGCGCCCTGTTCCGCTCCGCCCAGCCCTTCCCCGCCGCCGACGCGGACGTCGTCGCCCAGCTGCGCGAGCACGGCGTCACCACCGTGGTCGACCTCCGGGGCGAGGCCGAGAGCAGCCCCGAGGACTGGGCCGCCGCCGAGGCCGCCGGCATCGCCGTCGTCGCCGCCCGGATCGAGCCCACCAACGACGAACTGGCCCAGGCCATGCTGACCATGACCACGGCGGAGGACCTCGGCGCCTTCTACCTGCTGATGGCCGAGTCCGCGCCGCAGGCCCTGGCCGCCGCCGTGGAGGCCACCGCCCGCCCCGGCGGGGTGCTGGTGCACTGCGCCGCCGGCAAGGACCGCACCGGGCTGCTCACCGCGCTGCTGCTGGAGCTGCTCGGGGTGCCCGCCGAGGAGATCGTCGCCGACTACGCCCGCACCAACGAGGCGATCCAGCAGATCTGGGCCGGGCTCGCCGACCGCAACCGCGCCGCCCTCAACGAGGTCGAGGCCGGCCGACTGGTCGTCCCCGCCCCGCTGCTGGAGGCCCCCGCCGGGGCCATGAGCGCCTTCCTCGACCTGGTCCGCACCAAGCACGGCGGCGCCGCCGCCTTCCTGGCCGCCTGCGGGGCCACCGCCGAGACACTGGACGCCTTCCGCGCCAAGGCCGCCCGTACCGAGGCCGCCGCCCGCACCGCCGTGTCGAACGCCGCCGAGGTGACGGCATGACGACGACCCTGCTGCACCACACCGACGGCACGCCCTTCCGCGACCTCAACCACAACGGCACCATGGAGCCCTACGAGGACCCGCGGCTGCCCGTCGAGGAGCGGGTCGAGGACCTCCTCGGCCGGATGACCGCGGAGGAGAAGGCCGCGCTGATGCTGCACGGCCGGATGCTCCCCGGCGAGCACCCGCCGTTCCCTTCCGGCGCCGACCTGATCACCGAACGCGGCCTCACCCACTTCGCCATGATGGCCGTCCCCGACCCACGCGCGATGGCCGCGTGGAACAACCACGTCCAGGACCTCGCCGCGGCCGCCCGGCTGGGCATCCCGGTCACCCTCTCCTCCGACCCCCGGCACGGCTTCACCGCCAACCCGGCCACCGCCCACACCGGCGGCGGCTTCAGCACCGGCCCCGAGCCGATCGGCCTCGCCGCCACCGACGATCCCGAACTGGTGCGCCGCTACGCCGACCTGATCCGCCGCGAGCTGTGCGCCGTCGGCATCCGGGTCGCCATCCACCCGATGGCCGACCTCGCCACCGAGCCCCGCTGGGCCCGGATCAGCGGCACCTTCGGGGAGGACCCGGAGCGCGCCTCGCGCATGATCACCGCCTACATCGAGGGCCTCCAGGGCGAGCGGATCGGCCCGGACAGCGTCGCCTGCATGACCAAGCACTTCCCCGGCGGCGGCCCGCAGGCCGGCGGCGAGGACTCGCACTTCGCCGCGGGGCGCCGACTGGTCTACCCCGGCGGCGAGTTGGAGACCCACCTGCGTCCCTTCGAGGCGGCGTTCGCCGCGGGCACCGCGCAGATCATGCCCGCCTACGCGATCCCCTCCGGCAGCGGCCTCGCCGAGGTCGGCGCCAACTTCAACCGGGACGTCATCACCGGCCTGCTGCGCGGGCGCTACGGCTTCGACGGCGTGGTCTGCACCGACTTCAACGCCATCACCGGCATGAGCGTCCCCGGCGTGGTCACCCTGCCGCCGCGGCACTGGGGCGTCGAGGAGCTGTCCGTCGCCGAGCAGGTCGTGCTCACCCTCGACGCGGGCGCCGACCAGCTCGGCGGCGAGACCGACCCGGAGCTGATCCTGGCCGCCGTCCGCTCCGGCGCCGTCACCGAGGCCCGGCTCGACGAGTCGGCCCGCCGCATCCTGCGCGACAAGTTCCGCCTCGGCCTCTTCGACGACCCGTACGTCGACGTGGAGGCCGCCGCCGAACTGGTCGGCACCCCGGAGGGCCGGGCGCTCGGCCGCGAGGTCCAGCGCCGCTCCGTGGTCCACCTGGCCGGCGAGCCGCGCACCGCCACCGCCGCCACCCGGCTCTACGTCGAGGGCATCGACCCGCAGGTCGCCGCCGGTTACGGCACCGTCGTCGAGGACCCGGAGCAGGCCGACCTGGCCGTCGTCCGCCTCGCCACCCCGTACGAGCGGCGCGAGGGCATGCTCGAACAGCACTTCCACAGCGGTTCGCTGGAGTTCGAGGCGGCCGAGGTCGAGCGGCTCACCGCCCTGGCCGCCGCCGTGCCCACGGTCTTCGCCGCCCAGCTGGAACGGCCCGCCGTGCTCACCCCGCTCGCCCCGCACGCGGCCCTGCTGATCGGGGAGTTCGGCGCCGCGGACGAGGTCGTCCTGGACGCCGCCCTCGGCCGCGCCCCGATGACCGCGACCCTCCCGTTCGACCTGCCGGCCTCCGACGCCGCCGTCGCCGCGTCCCGCGAGGACGTCCCCTTCGACACCCGCGCCCCGCTCTTCCGCCACGGCCACCGCGCCCCCGCCGGAAGCTGACCCACCCCGCCCCGGGGAGCGCCCGCCCGCCGGGCCTCCCCGGCGCGGGCCCCGCGCCCGCTCCCGGAGATCGGCACGTGACGGCCCACCGAGGCGACCGCCGAGGAGGGACCTGCGTTCGCCGGCGCTCGGTCAGCAGCGTCGAGCCCCTTCCGATCCCGGCTCCTCCCCGCGGGGGAGGGGATGATGAGGCCGGTCGATCCCGGCCGACGCCACGGTTCACCTCGGCCGGATGCGAACATGGCACGGAGCCGGGGGAGCGACCAGCGACCATCATTCGGCCGAGCCTGCTCGGTCACGCTTGTACGGGGTGCGGTGTCATGGTGAAGGACTGGCGGGGCGACAGGATCGGCAGTGCGCTGAAAGGTACGAACCCCACGGTGCTCCGGCGGCTCGACGCCGGCTTCGCGGTGATCGGCGACGTGCAGTTCTTGCCCGGCTACTCGGTCCTGTTGGTGGACGAGCCCGGTGTGCAGCGGCTGTCCGATCTCCCGCGCGGCAAACGAACGGCTTTCCTGGCGGACATGGACCGGCTGGGTGAGGCCGTGGAGCGGGTCTGCCGGCGGCTGGACCCGGAGTTCCGGCGCGTGAACCTGGAGATCCTCGGCAACACCGACAACTTCCTGCACGCGCACGTGTGGCCGCGGTTCGAGTGGGAGAGCCCGGAGCTCGTCCGCCGCCCGGTGTGGCTGTATTCCGCGGAGAACTGGCGCGATCCGGCAATGGCGCTCGGACCGGAGCACGACGGCCTGCGGGAGGCGATCGGGCGCGAGCTCGACGGTTCGTCCGCGCCGGCTGTCCGTCCGGAGGGCAGGGGATGAGCGTGGTATCCAACCCCGGGACCGACGGTGTGCCCCTGGGTGGCAAGCGGTGGCCGTGAGGATCCGGAAGGACCACGAAGGTCCACCTCGCCGTCGACGGCCGGGGCCTGCCGCTCCCGGACGAGGAACGTGAGCAGGCGGTCCGTTCGGTCGACCGCCTGCTCGCCGACACGGCGGAGCGCACCGCAGCACTCTTCGATCCGCCGGCCCTCGTCGGTCCGGCCCTCGTCGCCGGCCCCGGCCACGAACACTCCTTCGCGGCCGCGCCGCTGAGCGATGGCCTACCGGCAGGCGTGTACGAGGCGGTCCGGGGCCGGGACCTGCGCGTTGCACCCGCCGCCAAGCCCTCGCGCGACGCGCTTCACAGGGCGTTCCAGAACGAGCGGAGCAGGACGGCCGTCTCTTCGGTGCGCTCGATCTGCGGCAGGAGGGCGGCCAGGCAGCTGCACCAACAGTCCGGAGCGGAACGGCGGTTGGGGTGGCTGCTGGTCCTGTATCCGGCCGTGCCGGCGATCCTGCCGCCTGTCCCCGACACATGGCTACGTTTCTGGTTCTGGTCCACGGTGCTGCTCGGCCTGTCCGCGATGCTCTCGCTCGGCCTGCTGCTGCGCGGCGCGGGCCACGCGGACTGCCGGCGAGGAGGGAGACGGGCCGGAACGGACGGTAGCCGCGCCGGCGGCGGTCACAGGCAGCGGAGCAGGGCCGGACGGTCCCTCGTGCGGACGGCGGGGAGCCAGGCGGTGGTGGGTCCTGGCAGGCGGATGCGGTACCAGAGGGTGGAGACGAGGCCCTCCTCGTTGATGACGGGGAGGCCGGTCGGGAGTTGGCAGTCGGCGTCGAGGGTGTCGTTGTGCCAGACCCGCACGGGGACGACGTTGTCGGCGGTGTAGGGGCGCAGGGGGTCGACGGCGAGGCCGAGGCTGCACCGGGGGTCGCGGTCGGTGCGGTCCTGACAGCCGCGTTCGGTGTTGAAGACCCGGACGTGGGCGGGCTGTCCGGACGGTCCCGGGTGCGGCCAGAGGGCAGTGCCGGTGACGGCGACCGTGGCGCAGGAGGCCAGGGCCAGCAGAGCGGTGCGAGGGCGAGGGTTCGGGCGGCGCGCGCGCCGGCCGGGGCGGTGGGCGCGGATGCGGGCGAGCAGGCTCTCCGCGGTGTGCGGGGCGCGGGCGGTGTGGGTGGGGGCGAGACAGTCGGCGGCCAGGGCGCGCCAGAACGGGGGGACGGCGGCGGCCAGCCGCAGGGCAGCGCGGCCTTCCGCGTACTGCTGGGTGGCGGCGCAGCGGGCGGCGGAGGTGGCGCCGGGGAACGGCCGGCCGCCGGCGGCGAAGACCTCGTGGATCACGATGCCGAGCGCCCAGATGTCAGCGGTGGTACGGATCTTGACGCCGTGCTCGCCGAGGGGTTCCTTCCAGCGCTCCGGCGGGAGGTAGTCGGGGGTGCCCATCGGGGAGCCGTGGCCGTGGGTGCCGGTGAGTTCGATGGCGAGGCCGAAGTCGGAGAGGCGGACCTCTCCGTCCGCGCCGATGAGGACGTTCTCCGGCTTGAGGTCGGTGTGGACCCAGCCGGAGCGGTGCAGGTGGGCCAGGCCCTCGCAGATGCCGGTGACGATCCTGGCGCCATAGGCCTCGTCGATGCCGATGGCGAGCAGGTCGCGCAGGGTGCACCGGGCGCGTTCCATGACCAGGACGATCGCGCCGTCGAGCGACGGCTGGTCGGGGGCGGCCAGGACGACGGCATCGAGCAGCCGCACCAGCCGGGGGTGCGGGGCGGTACGGCCCAACTCGGCTTCGCGCCGGGCGGCTTCGGCGACCTGGCGGGCCTGGCGGGGCGCGAGTCCGGCGGTCAGCAGCACCTTGAGGGCGACCGTGTCATCCGCCCCGCCGCCGCCGTCGGCCCGGCGGGCGGCGTACACCGTCGCCCAGCCGCCCTCACCGATCAGCCCGGTGACGGTCCACTCTCCGACCCGGTGGCCGGTCGGTAGAAGTTCCTCGCCGTCCCCGGGGAAGGCCGGGTTCTGCGGCATGGCCGGCCCTCCCTACCGTCCGGACCGGCCGGGCCCGGGGTCCGGCAGGAGCACGAGGTGCTCCTCGCGGACGATGCCGAACTTCAGGGCGAGCCCCACCACGGCCTCGCGTTTGCCGCTGCGGCGGTCCGCGCGGTCGCCGTCGGGCAGGTCGATGCGCAGCTTCTCGGCGGCGAGATAGTCGAGGTGCGAGCTGACCGCGCGGGCGGTGAGACGGGCGCAGGAGGGGTGGCCGTGCAACCGAGCGACCACCTGCGGGGTGGTGGGCACGGTGGCGGGGGAGTGGTCGCGCAGCCATGGTTCGCAGAGCGCGACCAGGACCAGGAAGTACGTGGCGGTCTCGTCCAGCGAGTACGCCGTCATGGTGCGGCTCTCCCAGGAGCCACCGCGGGCGTCCAGGTCCAGGTAGACGTGGTCGGGCGCGAACACCTGGAAGGACAGCGGGGTTTCCCGCCGGGAGGGCAGCACCACCCGGGAGAACTCGAAGGGGATCGGTGCGCCGACCCGCCGTGGCGGCACCCGCAGGTACTCGCCGGCGCCCTCCGGGTTCTCCACCAGGTAGGCGTGCGAGTTGCTGAGGTTGCTCAACTGCCAGTGGTCGTCGGTCGCGTGGATCTCACCGGCCAGCCGGGAGACCGACTCGTCGCCGAGGCGCAGTTCCACCGGCCTGTGAGCGGATCCGCGGCCGAAGCGCGCCCGCTCTCCCGGACCGAGTCGTAAGGTCACCGTGTCGCCGCCGTTCCCCGCCGGCAGGTGGACGACAATCCCGCGCACCGCTCCTCCGTCCCGCGCACCGTCCCGTCTCGCGCGCCGACTCTTGCCGGACGGACGAACGGTACCTCTTCGCGTACGACAATAAACCGGAGCGGCAGGCTACTTGACAAGGTGGAAGCGGAGTGCACGGGTGTTCGGTCAGAGCATCGGCGCCCCTGGACGCAGCGGTGCCATCGGGCGGTCGCCGAAGGCGGCCCACGGTCGCCAGCCGCCGCCGGGACGGTCCTGAACGCGGGTGCGCAGCCGGCCGTCCTCGGTCACCGCGAAGACGTGCAGCCTTCCGGTGGAGTCGGCCGCGGCCGAGGGCGGCGCGGCGAGCACCAGGCCGGGCTCGCCGAAGTCCTCGCCGAACACGCCCGTAGGCTCCCAGGCTCCTGCAGGCGCCGACTGCCAGCGGTGGGCCAGCCGTTCACCGCCGGGGGAGAGGGAGAAGGCCTCCAACCGGCCGTCCGCGCCGGCGATCGTCAGTGGCGCCGCGGTGGACCAGCCGAGCAGTGGCTGCCAGGCGTCCCAGCCGCCGCTGGGCACCGACTGGCGGCGCTGGAAGGCGGCCGTGCCGGAGGGGGCGATCGCGGTGACGTTCAGCCGCCCGGTGCCGTCGCGGGCCACTCGCGGCGCGGCCCCGGCGGGCGTCCCGAAGCGTTCCCATGCGGACCAGGCGCCGCCGGCCGAGGTCTGCCAGCGGTGCAGCAGCGCCGCGCCGCCGGGCGCGAGCACGAACACCTCCAGCCGGCCGTCGGCGTTGGCGGCGACGACCGGCGGAGCGCCCACCGGACCGCTGAAGCCCGCGTCCCAGTCGTCCCAGCCGGTCGAGCCGGGCGAGGCCTGGCGGCGGCGGGCGATCAGTGCGCCGCCGGGGGCGAGGGCGAAGACCTCCAGCCGGCCGTCGGCGTTCCGGGCGACGGCGGGGGCGGCGCCGGCCGGGCCGCCGAAGACCTCCCAGTCCGACCAGTCGCCGTCCGTCCGCTGGACGCGGTGGTGCAGGTCGGCGCCGTCGGGGGCGAGCGAGAACACCTCCAGCCGGCCGTCGGCGTTGCGGCCCAGCACGGGCACCGCGCCGGCGGGCGTCCCGAACACCTCCCAGTCCGACCAGGTGTCGGAGTCCGGGTCGGTCTGGACACGGCGCAGCATCGACCGGTCGGCCGCGTCGAGGGCGAACACGTTGAGCCGGCCCTGGACGTCCGGGGCGGCGACCGGGTTGTCCGGGCTCTGCCAGGGCGGCGGGGTGGACCGCCAGTCCAGCGGCGCCAGGTACAGGCCTCGGCGGAACCAGCCGGCGGCGCTCGCCCACCACTGCTGCCCGTCGGTGACCACCTCCACGGCGTGGCCCGGCACATGGCCGGAGCGGCCGTCGAGGGAGAAGCGGAACGGGTCGCGGGAGGCGAGGACGTCGGTGCCCTCGTAGCCGTTGCGCGGTCCGAGGAACAGGTAGTACCAGCCGTCCCGGGCCACCACGAAGGGCGACTCGGTGATCGAGACGCCGTCCGCGGCGGTGGCCGCGTCGGCGAAGGCCACGCCGGGCTCGCTCCAGGTCAGCAGCTCGGTGGAGCGCCGGTAGCAGACCTGGTGGTGCCCGCCGGGGGCGGACAGCTCGGTGTAGTACATCACCCACTGGCCGCCGATCCGCAGCACCATCGGATCGCGGGCGGCGGTCCCGCGGAACAGCGGCCCGGACGGCAGCCTGTTCCAGGTGGACAGGTCGGTGGAGGTCGCGGCGTTGATCGCCGCCCCGGCGCGCCCGCCCGCTGCGTAGAACATCCAGTGGACGCCGCCCGACTCGACGACGTGCGGGGCCCACAGGTGCTCCTCGCCGAAGTACGAGGGGTCGACGGTCAGCGCGTCCGGGTGGCTGCTCCACGGCCCGGACGGGGAGGGCGCCGAGGCGTGCGCGAGCGAGACCTCGGCCGAACTGTCGGGCGCCTGCCCGGGTGGCGCACTGTCACCGACGATGCTGAACAGGTGCCAGCGCCCGTCGGCCTGGACCACGGTGTGGTCGTTGAGGTAGCGGCGGCGCGCGGTGGAGGGGTCGTGGACGTGGGCGAACGGGCCGGCGCCGACCCACAGGTGGGGCGGTTCGGCCGATGCCGCTGAGGCGGTACGGCCCGAGAGCGGGAGCACGAGTGCTCCCGCTCCGGCCGCCCGCAGCAGGCCGCGCCTGCTGATCGGGTGCATCGCTGTGCTCCAGGGGGGTTACCGGCGTGGTCAGCCGGTGGCGGGTCCGTGGGTGGTGTTCAGCCAGGCCCATTCGGACCAGGTGGAGAAGCCGGTCTGCCACTTGTGGTGGACCCCGTCGGTGTTGGAGCCGAACACCTCGATCCGGCCGTCGGCGTTGTTCGCCGCGCCGATCTCGGTGCCGCCGGTGCCGAAGGTGTCCCACTGGCCGTACGGGGCGTTCAGGCCGGTCTGCCAGATGTGCTGCGCCGTACTGCCGTTGATGGCGAACACCTCCACCCGGCCGTCCGGCGAACGTCCACTGGTCAGCCGGGAGTCGGCGGGGCCGCCGGTGGCTTCCCAGCCGGACCAACTGGTGGGGTCGGTCTGGTACCTGTGGTAGACGCCGGCGGGCCCGGAGGCGAAGACCTCCAGGCGGCCGTCCTGGTTGTGGCTGACGGTGAGGTCGTGGCCGCCGGTGCCGAAGTCGTCCCAGGTGGACCAGGTGCCGTTGACGGCGGTCTGCCACTGGTGCTGGAAGGTGGTGCCGTTGAGGGCGAAGACCTCCAGTCGGCCGTCGGGGGCCTTGCCGAGTTCGATCTCGCTGTTGGCGGGGCCTCCGCCGGTGGCCTCCCAGCCGGACCAGCCGCTGTTGGGTGCGGTCTG
>NZ_JBSHBN010000037.1:11505-23501 GCF_053612025.1 Kitasatospora sp. NPDC054768 | reverse complement strand
TACACCTCCAGTCGGCCGTCGGCGTTGGGACCGATGGCGAGTTCCGCGCCGGCGGGGCCGCCGAGGTCCTCCCACTCCGACCAGCCGCCGTTGATCGCGGTCTGCCAGGCGTGCGAGATGCCGTTCCGGCCGGCCGCGAAGACCTCCAGCCGCCCGTCCGCGGACCGGGCCGACACCACCCGGCCGGACTCCGCCGGATACACCAGCGGCGCGGGGCGGGGGCCGCTTCCGGGGACACAGGGCACGGTGACGCCGCGCTCCGCGAGATAGGGCTCCGGGTCCGTGCGCATGGACGCGTTCGGGTCGGCCCAGACCCGCAGGTGCAGGTGCGGGCCCGTGGAGTTGCCCTCGCTGCCCATCAGCGCGATCTGCTGGCCGGCCGTCACGTCGTCGCCCTCGAAGACGTCCCGCCGCTGCATGTGCCCGTACTCGGTGATGGTCCCGTCCGGGTGCAGGATGCGGATCCACTGGCCGTAGTCGGGCGTCGTGCCGGAGAGGACGACCCTGCCGTCGCCGGCCGCGTAGATCGGGGTGCCGTAGTCGTTGGCGATGTCGATGCCGTTGTGCTCCTGGGAGTAGTGCTGGGAGATCTGACCGCGGGCCGGGCAGGCCGCCGCGAACCCGGCGGCCAGGGTGGGAGCGGCCACGGCCGGAGCGGCCGGCACGGTGAGCGGCAGCAGCAGGGCGGCCGCGGCCCGGGCCGACCACGAGGTGAGGGAGACCATCGGAACGCCCCTCACGCCTTGCGCAGGCGGCCGATGATGCCGTCGATGTCGCGCTGCATCATGTCGGGGCGGATGAAGTGGCCGCCCGACTCCTCGTGGGCCTCGTACGGGATGCCGGCGCCGTCGAGCAGGGCGCGGAACTCCCGCTGGCCGGCCAGCACTTCGGTCTCGTTGAAGGTGTCGAAGGGGTTGGTCGGGTCGGGGCTGGTGCCGGCGACCAGGAAGATCCGCTTGTTGCGGTAGCTCTCCAGGCGCTCGACCGGGTTGTCGGCGGTCACCCTGGCCTGGTCCCACAGCGGCATGCCGTAGATGCTGCCGCCGGCCAGGTCCTGCACGGCGGAGGAGACGTTGGCCCAGTGCGCGAGCGCGCCGCTGTGGAGGCGCAGGCTGGCCGGGCCGGAGTGGGCGCTGACCGAGGCGAAGTGGCCCCAGTACTTGGCGGCGTACTTCAGGGCGCCGAAGCCGCCCATGGAGAAGCCGGAGACGGCGCGGCCCTCGGGCTCGGCGAAGGTGCGGAAGTTGGCGTCGACCCAGGGAATCAGCTGGTTGATGTGGAAGGACTCCCAGTTGCGGGGGCCGACGTTGGTGCTGACCGGGTTGGAGTACCAGCCGGCCTGCCCGCCGTCGGGCATCACGACGATCAGTGGCTTGCCGATGGTCCAGTCGCGGACGCCCCGGCGGTCGAACTCGATGAAGTCCTGGAGGCCGCCGTGCAGCAGGTAGAGGACCGGGTAGGTGCGGCCGCTGGTGTGGTAGTCGTCGGGAAGCAACACGTTGACGGCCGGGTCCCAGCCGATCTCGGCGGTCCGGAAGCGGTAGTACCACATCCGGGCGTCGCCCTCGTTGCGGTCGGAGATGTGCAGGCCGAAGCCGTCGTCGGCCGCGCGAGCGGCAGAGGCAGTCGCGAGGACGCTCGCGCCGCCGAGCGCCAGCGCGGCGCCGAGCCCGCCGGCGGACTTGAGGATGCTCCTGCGGGTGGGGTGGTTCGCGGTCACCGTGATCTCCTGAAGGCGCGTGATGGCGGTCCGTCCGGACCGCCGGAACTTCGACGGTTCGGACGGTAGCCACGCGCCGCTGGACATGGAACCCGGAACCATACGGACTGACAGCGACGGCTCCGGGCGTGGAGACTGAGGGGCTGTTGTCCGGACTTGAGGCAAGGGGTCTTTGGCAAGTGGTCAGCGTCCGACTCTCCCGGCGCTTCGCTGTCTCGTGATGATCGGTCCGCTGAGTCCAGGGGCTGACGGCGGCGCGGGCGAAGCATTCGCCGATCTTGCCGGTGGCGATGACGCCGACGGTCATGCCGTGGATGTCGCGGCCGAGGAGGCCATCGAGGCGGAAGCCGAACTCGCGGGTGCGGTTGGCGGCGCGGGTGAGGCGGCGGTTGACGGCGAGGGCAAGGGTCCAGGCGTATTCGGCGACCGCACGGCACCCACGGTCCGGCGCGTCAGGGGAGCAGGGCCTCGATCTGGGCGAGGTGGGCGGCGAGGATTTCCTCGAATGCGGCGCGGCGGTCCGCTCCGAGGGGGCGGATGTCGCGGGCGAAGTGGGCCAGGGCGGGGAAGTGTTCGGGGTCGGCGCCGAGTACGGCGACACGGAACTGCTCCATGCCCTGCTCGTACTCCTCGGGGGTGACGGTGCTGATGCCGGCCTCGGAGGAGATCAGTGCCGCGAGGAGGATGACGATGCGGTGGTACCGCACCGCGACCTCCTCGTCGGGCAGGCCGGACGCGCGCAGGGCATGAGTGGCAGCGCGTTCGCGACACGGCCGCCGGAGCCGGACCTCTCGGCGATCACGACCGGGGAACTGCTCGCCTACCGCGACACGGAGAACCGCTGGCGGGCGTCGGGCGCGGCTCGGGCCGTCCTCGGGGAACCCGATCCCGGCGCCGCGATCGCCTGGCGGCAGGTGGCGCTGCCCGGCCGCGACGTTCCGGTCCGGGTGTACCGGCCGGTGTCGACGGGGGAGGGCGAGGCCGGCGCCCGAACCGACCTGCCACTCGTGGTCCATGTCCACGGCGGCGGCTTCGTGGGCACGGCGACCCAGTGCGACTGGGCCAACAGCCACCTCGCCGTCGAGCTGCCCGCGCTGGTCGTCTCGGTCGAGCACCGCCTCCTCGCCCCCGGTAGCCCGCTCGCGGACGCCGCCGACGACGGCTGGGGCGTGCTGGAGCACGTGGTGCGGCATGCCGCGCAGTGGGGTGTCGACCCGGCGCGCACGGCCGTCTTCGGTGAGAGCTGCGGCGCGCTGATCGGCGCGTTGACGGCGATCAGGGCCAGGGAGGCCGGCGTGGAGCTCAAGGCACAGGTGCTGGTCAATCCGGTGGTCGACGTGACCGGGACGGGGATGTTCGACCACCCCTCGATCGCCGAGTACGCGGACAACCCGCCCCCGGCCCTGCCGCTGCTGCGGCTGTTCCAGCGGCTCGCCGTTCCGCCGGGGGCCGACGCCGGCGCGGTCTCACCGCTGCACGCGAACGACCTGAGCGGGCTCGCCCCGGCGCTGGTGGTGGTGCCCACCCGGGACGCGGTCGCCGACCACGGCCGCAGCTACGCCGAGCGGCTGCGCGAGGCAGGGACCCCCGTGCGGCTCTCCGAATACCCGGGAGCCAAGCACGCGTTCCTCACCCTGCCCGGCCTGGAACCACAGGCCGAGGCCGCCCGGGCGGAGATCCTCGCGTTCCTCCGCGCGGCCCTGGCCGAGTGACGGAGGAACGACTGCCGACACCCGCAGAACGTCCTCGCATCACTCCTGGTAGCAGCACCCGCCGTACTCGTCGCAGTCGTATTCGAAGCCGTCGTCGGCGCCGTGGGTACGGCTCAGCTTTTGGTCGTCCGCGGGGCAGATCGGGGTGAACGACGGATTGACCTGGAGGAACGTCGAATCCTTCAGGGAGAACACAGAATTGACGACATCGAGGCCGTGTTCGCGAATCCCTTGCTGAATGAAGTCGAATGCGTCGTAGACGTGGCCGCAGGCGCACGTGATCGGGGCGCATCTGAAGTTCGCGACCCTGACGCCCAGCTCTACTCGAATCCTTTCGGTTTCCTCAGGGGATATCGGGCGGAGCCCCGTGCGGCGAATCCGCTCCGGAGTCCAGAACCGCTCCTTGATGACAGCGGCCTGGGTGCGGGTCAGGTAGAACGAAGCCGAGATGCCACTCGCGATCGTGGCGATGACGATGTCCGCGACGGCTTCGTCGTCCGCTGAAGCCACCACCTTTCCGGTGGCGACTACCTTGTCGATTTCCGCTAGCAGCTTCATGGTGCCCACTTCTTGAATTTCTGCGATTCACCTGCGGTGTCCGCGAACTCTCGGTGATGCGCATCATTTCGCTGTCTCGTCCGCCGGAGACCGGGTGCGGGTGAGGTTTCAGAGCCGGAGGGGGCCATCAGGCCTGTGGAGGTGCCTATTGTCAGTGTGCGACGTCCCGCGACCGCTCAGCAACCGGACCGGAGAGCCACCGTGATCGGCAGGATTTCCGGTCAATGGGTTGCAGATCTCCGGGATGGGGTGTCGGATCCCGGCCATGACGATGGTGCTGGGAACGCCGACGGCAGGCGGGGTGCGCGAGGCCCGGGCCCTCCGCCCCCAGGGGTCCGCCGAGCGGAGCTGCCAGCAGGTTCATACGGGCTGGAGTCGGGTCCGGTTCGGCTGGTGACCGGGCGCCGCTCCGACCGGGCCCAGCCCCGACCGGGCCGGTACCGCCGATGGCTGGTACCGGCCCGGTAGGGGCGGTTGTGCACCTGCCGGCCGGCGCCATCACGGAGGGCTCAGGCCGTCCTTGACGAGTGGTGTGCCGGCCGGCACCGCCTCCTGCCTACTCTGTCCGGCCGCTGGTCCGGCCCGTGATCAGCGCAGGTGCCGGGCGAAGAACCCGGCCGCGTCCTCCCCGGCGAACTGCGGGACGCCCGTGTGCCCGCCCATGTTGGCGTGCAGCGTCTTCTCCTGGGAGCCGAAGGCGTCGAACAGGTCCAGGGACGCCTGCCGGTCGTTCCCTTCGTCGTCCCACTGCAGCAGGACGTGCAGCGGAACGGTGACCCGGCGGGCCTCCTCGAACATGGCGCGGGGCACGAAGCTCCCGGCGAAGAGGCCGGCGGCCACGATGCGCGGTTCGACCACCGCCAGCCGGATGCCGATGGAGATGATTCCCCCCGAGTACCCGACCGGGCCGTCGATCCCGGGCAGCGCGAGGAGGGAGTCCAGGGCGGACTGCCATTCCGGGACGGCCCGGTCGACGAGCGGGAGGATGAGGGCGTCGATGATCTCGTCACTGACCGGCTCACCGGCGGCCATGGCCTGCCGCAGGTCGGCGCGGGTCTGTTCGGCCGCGGCCCAGCGGGGCCGGTCACCGCTCCCGGGGAGTTCGATGGTGGCCGCGGCGAAGCCGTCCGCCGCGCAGCGTCGGGCCCGGGCGACCAGCCGGGGGTACATCTTGTGCAGCCCGAGCGGGGGGTGGCCGAGCAGGATCAGCGGGACCGGCTCGGACGCGGAGGCGGATGCGGGCGTCCACAGGATGCCGGGGATCTCGCCGAGGGTGAACTCGCGCTCAAGGATGTCGTCGTCGAGGCGCTGTTCGGAAGTGAAGTTCATGGTCGTGCCTTTCGGGAGTGCGCTGGAACGGCGCTCCCGGACGACGACCTATCGCCCGACCGTGACCCCGGAGGAGAGCACCCATGTCGATACGTTCACGGGTACCACCTCCTTGTTCTCTCGCACGGCCTCCGGAAGGCTAGCAGATCGGCGGAAGCAACGGTCGATGAAGCGAACGCGCGTCCGTCGAGGTTCGACGGCATGCGGTCAAGGCCCGGTGGCACGCTCGACGCCATCACCGTGTCCGGCGTGCGGGTCTCGCGCATCGCTCAGTCAACGTCCGTGAGAGTCCTCGGCGCCGACCATCCCGACACGCTGATCACCCGGAACAACCTGGCCACGTGGCGGGGGAAGACGGGGGAGCGGGCCGAGGCGATCGCAGCCTTCGAGGCGCTCCTCCGCGACATGCTGCGGGTCCTGGGAGCGGACCACCCCCAAACCCTCATCGCGCGCAACAACCTCGCCGCGACGCGGCACGAGGCGGGGGACGCCGTGGGCGCGGCCGCCGAGTTCGAGGAGATCCTCGCGGACCGGGTCCGGGTCAGCGGCCCCGACCACCCGGACACCCTCCGCTCCCGTACCAACCTCGCCTACTGGCGGGTGGAGGCGGACGATCTCCGGGGTGCGGCCGCCGCCTTCGGGGAGCTCCACGCGGGCCGTGTCCGGGCGCTGGGGCCGGGCCACCCCGACACCAGGAGCGCCCTGGCCTCCGTCGCCGGGCCGCCGTCGGGGCATGATCAGAACTCATGATCCGTGTCCCGAAGTGTCGTTGTCGTCCCGGCGTCGTTGTTCCCTACGGTGAGGCTGCGAGGACGTCCGGCGCGGACACCGGCACCGTGGCGCCGCCCCTCGCCCCCGGGCCCGGGCCGGGTTCGCGAAAGGCACGTACCCATGCCGATGGACATCGTCGACGCTCAGATCCACCTCCACCTCACCATGAGCGCCGAGGAGACCCTCGCCGCCATGAACGCCCTGGGCATCCAGGCGGCGGTGATCGACGAGTTCTGGGGCTTCGAGGCCCGGACCGGCCACGGCGAGCCGGGCATCGCGCTGCCGGGGGCCCGCGCGTTCCGTGCCGTCGCGCCCGGGGCCGAGATGGCGTCGATCCGGTACCCCGAGCGCTTCTGCTACCTGCTGCGCATCCACCACCGCGATCCCGAACTCGCCGCCGGTATCAGGGCCGTGGCCGATGCGCCGCACGCCCGGGCGGTGCGGATCGTGGCACGCGAGGACGAGGACGTCAGGGAACTGGCCCGCGGCGACTACGGGCCGGTGTTCGACGCCTCCGCCGACCACGGCCTGCCCGTCTTCGCGATGACGGCGCGCAACGGGCACCTGCTGCGCCCCTACGCGAAAGCCCATCCCGACACCCCGATCGTCCTCGACCACGTCGGAATGCCGGTGAACGACGAGGAGTTCGAGGACGTCCTGCGGCTGTCCGACCAGTCGAACATCATGATCAAGTGGGGGCACGGCCCGGAGCTGTTCCACGCCGGTGACTACCCGTTCACGCCCGCGCTCGACAAGCTGCTGCGCGTGCTGGACGCCTTCGGCCGCGAGCGCGTCATGTGGGCCAGCGACCACACCATGATCAGCGGCGACCACTGCTGGGCCGACGAACTCTTCGCCCTGCGGGAGACCGACCGGCTCGGCGCCGAGGACAAGGAGTGGCTCCTCGCCGGGACGGTGCGTGCCGTCCTGGACTGGCCGCGCCCGGCGAAGCCGTGAGCGGGGGGCCGTGAGTAGGAGGCCGTGAGCGGGGCGGCTGTTCGGCGGAGGTGACGGCCGGTCGGCACGGTCGGAACCCTTCCGGATCCGCCCCGTCGGCCCGTCCCGTCGCCGGTCGCCGAGTGCCGCGTGAACCAGAGGGGAAGGCCCCGCTCCAGGGCGGTGAAGTCTCGGTGGTCGCGACCCGGGATTCCCGCGAACCAGTCAACAACGCTGTCGGTCAGTGCTATGTTACCCGGCGGTTCGAGAGTCGGTGCGACGGCTCCGGACTGTGCGTCCCGCCACAAGTCACCACTGCCTCAGCACCGTTGACACCGAAGGGACCCTCCACGTGACCGTGCGCAAGCTGACGCTGTCAGCCGCGGCGACAACCACCGTGCTCCTCCTCTGCGGCGCCGTCCTGACCGGAGCGGCGGCCTCACCGGCCGCCGCGAGCACCACCGCAGCCACCGCAGCCACGACGACCACGGCAGCCGCGCCGACCGCGTCGTCCGACCCGTCGGCCTCGTCCGCCGCCCCGAGCGCGTCGGCGACGCTGGCGCCCCCGACGTCCGGCACGGCCGCGGCCACGGTGGCGGCCCCGGCGCAGGGCAGCGCGCCGGCGACCGCCACCACCGCCCCCGTCCTCGCGCTCTCCTCCTACGACCCGACCACCGGCGCCGCCGTGCTCGCACCGGCCACCACCGGTCCGCAGGCACCGTCCGCCCTGGCCGCGAGCCCGGCCGCCGCCGCGGCCGCCGTCCGGCCCGGGCAGCTGATCGACAGCCCGCCCACCCCGGCGGCCCCGCACGGCGCGCTGGTCGCCGTCACCGATGTGCAGCCGACCGCCGACGGGAAGGTGGCCGTCTCCACCCGCCCGGCCACCCTCCCCGAACTGCTCGGCGGCACCAGCGCCGGCCTGCGCAGTGCCGTCAGCCCGAGCACCTTCGACGTCCAGCCCCAGATCGGCGGAGTCCAGGTCGTCACCGACCTCGGAGCGACCTCCGGTCAGGGCTCCGTGTACGGCAGCCTGGGACTGAGCGCGAACGCCACCGTCCCGCTGCCCGACGGCAGTTCGGCGAAGCTGTCCGGCTCGGTCTCGCTCCGTCCGGCCATCGACTTCTCCTACCAGGGCGGCCTCGGCGTCATCGACCCCCAGCAGGCCCGGGTCGGCTTCACCCTGGGCGCGCACGCGGACTGGCACGTCAGCGCGAACCTCACCGCGAGCACCGGGCCGATCCGGATACCCCTGGCCACGTACAGCGCCAGCCCCGTGGTGATGGTCGGCCCGCTGCCCGTCGTGATCAACCTGGCCTTCACCCTCTCGGCCGACATCAGCGCCGACGGCACCGTCAGCCTCGACGCCGAGCAGGCCTACGACGGCCAGTGGGGCGTCCACTCGGACTACGTCAAGGGCCCGGGCTGGACGACCACCACCGACCCCGGGAACTCCACCGTCTCCCCGCTGCGCCTCGACCTCAAGGGCTCCGCCTCGGCGAAGGCCGGCCTGCTCGCCGAGGGTTCGATCGCCCTGTACGACACGGTCGGCGTGAAGGCGTCCATCGAGCCGTACCTGCGGGCCGTGGTCAACGGCTCCGTCGTCCTCGACGGCGCGGGCACCACGCCGGACGTCAACGGTGCGGCGGCCCTCTACGGCGGACTCGACATCAACGGGGCGCTGATGGCCCGGCTCGTGATCCTCGGCACCCCGATCCTGGAGGCGGACCTGCCCTTCCTGGCCTTCCATCGCGAATGGCCGATCGCCTCGGTCAGTGTCGGGCAGCCCCCGGTACGGCTGGTGGACTGGACCTCGCTCAACGCCAGCCTGTTCGACGACAACCACTCCGCCTACCTGAAGACCCGGCCGGACTGGGACCCGTACGCCCTCAAGGCCGCCTGCCCGGACGGCAGCCGGCTGATCGGGCTGAGCTACGGCGGCGACAACGGCCTCTGCACGGACGTCACGAAGGCGGACCTGTGGGACGCCGGCCGCGCGTTCGTCGTCGACCACGGCGGCACCTACGTGACCACCGAGTGGGCGTCGGGCTACGCCAAGGCCCAGTGCCCGGCCGGCTCGGTCATGACCGGGTACAGCCGCAACGGCCGGACGATGGGCGCGCTGTGCGCCAAGTCCGCAGCCCCGCTGGGTACTTCGACCCGCACGCTCTGGTTCGAGAAGGGCGACAACCGCCCGGCCGCGGCCGGTGGCGGTGACTTCTCGTACGGCTTCGCCAAGGGCCAGTGCGCGGACGACGAGGTCGTCGCGGGCATGGCCTACAGCGCGCCCTGGTGGCAGCTGTGGGCGGCGCGGCCGTCCGCGCTGCTCTGCCAGAAGCTCGCCCTCTGACAGCCGTAGGGCAGCCACCCCCGAACACGGCCGGCCCACGGCCGACCACGGCTGATTGCGGCTGATCGCGGCTGATCACCGAGCAGGTCGCGCGGCCGGGCGCCACCCTCCACCGGATGGCGCCCGGCCGTGCTCAGTCCAGACCCCGGGCCCCGCGGAAGCGGGCTGTGAGGGCGTCCGGGGCGATGAGCGGGGCCGGGTAGTCGGGGGCGGGGTCGAGCAGCCAGGGGCGGTGGACGGCGGCCCCCGGCAGATGGGCGAGTTCGGGCACCCAGCGCCGCACGTACGCCCCGTCCGGGTCGTACCGGTCGGCCTGGCGCAGCGGGTTGAGCACCCGGTTGGGGCGGGTGTCGGTGCCGGTGCCCGCGACCCACTGCCAGTTGAGCTGGTTGTCGGCCACGTCGCCGTCGACCAGCAGTGACAGGAAGTGGGCGGCGCCGATCCGCCAGTCCAGGTACAGGCACTTGGCGAGGAAGCCCGCCGTCAGCAGGCGGGCCCGGTTGTGCATCCAGCCCTCCTCGGCGAGCTGGCGCATCCCGGCGTCGACGATCGGATAGCCGGTGCGGCCCTGCCGCCAGGCCTCGGCCTCGTGCTCGTCCCGGTGCCAGCGGTCGTCCCTGGTGCGGTAGTCGCGGTGCGCGGCGTCGGGGCGGGCGGCGAGGACCTGGTGGTGGAAGTCGCGCCAGGCGAGCTGCCGGACGAAGGCCTGCGCCCCCTCGCCGTTGTGCCGCAGGGCGCGTTCGACGAGTTCGGTGGGGGACAGGCAGCCGAAGTGCAGGTACGGGGAGAGCCGGGAGGTGGCGTCGGCGGCGAGGTCGTCGTGCACCCGGGCGTAGGCGTCGACGTCCCAGCGGCGCCACCGCTCCCTGGCCGCGCTCTCGCCCCCGGGCGGCAGGGCGGGCGAGAGCGGTCCGGTGAGCAGCAGGTTCTCGCTGCCGATGCCGCCCGGGGTGTCGAGCGCCCGGGGCGCGCCGAGCACCGTGCGGCGGGGCGCCTGCTGCCAGGCGCGGTGGTACGGGGTGAAGACCGCGTAGTGGTCCCGGCCGGCCGGGGTGATCCGGCCCGCGGGGACGACCGTCACCGAGGCGTCGTGGACGTGCAGGCGGTCGCCGAACACCTCGCGCAGCCGGGCCTCCCGCCGGTGCGCGAAGGCGCTGACGCCCGCGGCGATGTGCACGGAGACGGGAGCGGTACCGCCACCGGCGTCACCCTCGGCCGCACCTTCGGCCTCGGCCTCGGCGGCGACCCGGGCCGTCTGCTCGGCGGGTTCGCCGCGGCGCACGATCAGCCGGGAGCCGATCCGGCGCAGCGAGGCGTCCAGGTCGGCGAGGCAGTCGGCCAGGAACGCCTGCCGGTTGGGCGCGGCGAAGCCGGCGTCCTCGACGGCCGGGTCCAGGACGAACAGCGGGACGACCCGGTCGGCCGCGGACCGGGCGGCGTGCAGCACGGGGTTGTCGTGCAGCCGCAGGTCCTGGGTGAACAGGGCGATCGATACGGTCACGGGCGGGGCCTCACAGGTGGTGCCGTCGGGTGTTCTGATTGCTTCTACCGCTTCAGCTGCTTCTCCCCGGGTGTTCGGAGCCGCCCGCGGCGCGGATTGGTCCCAACGGCCCCGCGGGTCCGGTCGGCGGGCACGCGGTTCGCCGCCGGCGCCCCGACGGCGGGTCGTGTGCCGGCAGCGGTGCGTGGTGCGGCAGCGGTGCGTGGTGCGGCAGCGGTGCGTGGTGCGGCCGGGGCGTCGCGTGAGAGGCTCGCTCCATGGAACAGCGTGTACTCGGCCGTACCGGCCGCCCCGTCTCGATCGTCGGACTCGGTACCTGGCAGCTCGGCGCGGACTGGGGGGACGTCCGCGAGGAGGACGCCCTGGCCGTGCTGGAGGCCTCGGTGGAGGCCGGCGTCACCCTCTTCGACACCGCCGACGTCTACGGCGACGGCCGCAGCGAGCGGCTGATCGGCCGCTTCCTGAAGGACCGCCCGGACGCCGAGGTGTTCGTCGCCACCAAGTTCGGCCGCCGGGTCGAGCAGCGGCCCGAGCACTACAACCTCGCCAACTTCCGCGCCTGGGCCGACCGTTCGCGGGACAACCTGGGGGTCGAGCGGCTGGACCTGGTGCAGCTGCACTGCCCGCCGACGCCGGTCTACTCCTCGGACGAGGTCTTCGACGCCCTGGACACCCTGGTGGAGGAGGGCCGGATCGCCGCCTACGGGGTGAGCGTGGAGACCTGCGCCGAGGCGCTGACGGCCATCGCCCGCCCGAACGTCGCGAGCGTCCAGATCATCCTGAACGCGTTCCGGCTCAAGCCGCTGGAGCAGGTGCTGCCCGCCGCCGAGGCAGCCGGCGTGGGAATCCTCGCCCGGGTGCCGCTGGCCTCGGGCCTGCTGTCGGGCCGGTACGACGAGCACACCGTCTTCGGCCCGGACGACCACCGCACCTACAACCGCCGCGGCGAGTCCTTCGACCAGGGGGAGACCTTCTCCGGGGTGGACTTCGCGACGGGCGTCGAGGCGGCGGTGGAGTTCGCCGCGCTCGCACCCGAGGGCGGGGGGGCGGGCGCGGCGGGGGGGCGGGGGGGGACCCCCCCCCCCGGGGGGGCGAAGGTGGTACCCCGGGGCCCCCAACGGG
>NZ_JBSHBN010000037.1:0-11495 GCF_053612025.1 Kitasatospora sp. NPDC054768 | reverse complement strand
TTCGCGACCGGCGTCTAGGCCGCCGTGCAGTGCGCCCCGCTCGCACCCGACGGCGCGAGCGCCGCGCACACGGCGCTGCGGTGGGTCACCCAGCAGCCGGGGGTGACGACGGTGATCCCCGGTGCCCGCAACGTGGCGCAGGCCCGGGCCAACGCGGCCGCCGCCGGGCTGTCCCCGCTGCCGTCGGCCACCCTGGCCGCCGTGCGCGAGCTGTACGACCGGCGGATCCGGGCGCAGGTCCACGCCCGCTGGTGACGGCGGGCGGCCGGTCACGGCCCGTGGCCCTCACGACGAGCGTCGGGGCGGGGCCGCGCGGTGGGCCCGCCGGTGCGAGGGCCGGCCGGCCTCGCGGCCCGCGGGCTTCCGGTGGCAGGCGTGCGGACCGTCCGGCCCGGGAGCGTGCCGAGCGCGCCGGGAGCCCGCACGGGCCGCGGGGGCCGCGGGGGTGTCTCGGGCCGGCTTCGGCCGTCGGCGGTTCAGGTGGTGGCTGCCCCAGGCGAACACGCCGATGAGCAGCACGGCGAGGGCCAGGGCGGGCACGGCGACGGCGTACAGGGCGGGGCCGTCGGGCGTGGCCGGGAACGGTGGGGTGGTCATGGTCTTCTCCTCTCCTCGCGTTCCGGCGGCGGGCCCGGCCCGAGGGGGAGGTGACCGGCGGCCCGGGTCCGTCGCGTGACGCCCGCTTACCCCGCGCGCCCGGGAGGCATGCCCGGCCCGGCCCCGATGGCGGACCCGGGCTCGATGCCGGGGCGGGTCAGGAGAACAGATGGGCGAGGGCGGCGTCGATGTCCAGGTGCTCGGCCTCGGCGCCGGCCGGCACCAGGCGGAAGGAGTCGAGGAGGAACGCCGTCACGACGGCCGCCGGAACACTGATGACGGCCCGCGCGGCCGGAGAGCGCAGGGTGATCAGCACGTGGCCCCCCGGCCCGGGCGCGACGGTCACGTCCCCGAGGCCGGCCGGGCCGTGCCGGCCCCTGTCCAGCAACTCGCGCGCGAAGGTCCACTGCGCCGCGTCGTCGTCGCCGAGCGGCGGGAACGCCAGGCACACCGCGTACGGCGACGCCGTGTCGAACCGCAGCTGCGCCTCCACGGCCACGTCGGGAAACGGGCCCTCGGGCAGGGTGACGGCGGTGGACCAGGAGGTGGCGACGGTCATGCGACGAACTCCCATTCTGGCGATGGCACCCGGTTTCCTCCGGCCGTGACGGCCGGTGGTGGCAGCGCTCGGCTACCCGCGCGCCCGGGGTGCATTCCTCGTCTCTCAACGCAACCGCGTCGCCCGGCGTGATCCCCCACCCGGGTGGTTTCCCGGTCGGGGGAACGGGCAGCCGCCTACCGCTCCGAGCCGCCCGTGCGGGCCGGGCCCGGTCCGGTCCGGACAGCGAAGCCCCGCCCCGGCGTACGGTCACCGGGGCGGGGCGGGGCGGGGCGGGGCGCGCGGGTCA
The DNA here is from genome assembly GCF_053612025.1 of Kitasatospora sp. NPDC054768. Classification (NCBI taxonomy): domain Bacteria; kingdom Bacillati; phylum Actinomycetota; class Actinomycetes; order Kitasatosporales; family Streptomycetaceae; genus Kitasatospora; species Kitasatospora sp. NPDC054768. The sequence continues at coordinate 10,050 of NZ_JBSHBN010000037.1, read as the reverse complement.
CCGGGTGATCACCGCGTGATCGTGCGGAGCCTCACGGCGCCACGGTGTCCGCCGCGGGCGGCTCCGGCTCCTCGTCGTCGTCCGGCTTCGCCTTCCGCCGCACGTCGGCCGGGGTGGGCGCGCTGATGGATCGCTCCTCGGCGGAGCGCTCCCGTACTCCGGCCCGGCCCTCGGCCTTCGCCCGGACGTTCGCCGGGGTCGGGGACGTGATCGCGCGTTCCTCGGCGGACCGTTCCTGCGTCCGCTCGTCCGGCTGCGGTCCGTGCTCGTCGGGTGTGGTCATGGGCTCGTTCCCCTTTCCGGGTCCTGGGCTTCGACGGATGGGATACCGGGCGGCTGCCCGGATGTCCGGGTCCGAACCGAAAATCCGGACCGCGAGTACGGGGCCGGGCGGCTTGGCCCGGCGCCGGTTCCGTCGGCCCTCGGTCGTCGGCCCTCCGACCGTAACCCCGGGCCGGAGACCGCGCTGCCGGACGCGGAAGGCGACGCTCCCGGCGCGCGCTGCCACGCGGTGCGGTCACGGGCCCGGCTTCGCCGACGGCCCGCAAGCCGCCGCCGCACAGGCCCGTGCCGTCGGGCGGCACTGAGATCCGCATCGGGCTCCGGAGACCGCGGGGATGATCCGATGGTGGGGGCAGGACTACTCGTCCCGGTCGTCCCGGTCGTTCCGGTCGCCGCGGTCAGGGGCGCGGGTTCCGCGCCGGTGCCGGCGCAGGTACCAGACGGCGAGGGCGATGACGACGCCCGCGGCGATCGCGAGGGCGAGGACCCGGCCGACGGTGCTCTCGACCCGGGTGTAGGCGGCTCCGGCGAAGTAGCCGAGGAGGGTGAACCCGACGCCCCAGAGGACGCCGCCCAGGGCGTTGAACAGGAGGAAGCGGCGGTAGGGCATGCGGGACATGCCGGCCAGGGTGGGCACCATGGCGCGGAAGAAGGCGACGAAGCGGCCGAAGAAGACGGCGGCCGGCCCGCGCTGGCGGATCAGGTCCTGGGCCCGGTCGACCCGGGTCGCATGGCGCCGCATCGGGCGGGTGTCGAGGATCCTCGGGCCGATGTGGCGGCCGATCTCGTAGCCGGCGGTGTCGCCGAGGACGGCCGCGCAGACCACGAACAGGACGAGCCAGCCGAGCGAGAGCCGGCCCTGGTGGGCGAGGAACCCGCCGAGGACGGCCGCGGTCTCGCCGGGGACGACGAAGCTGAAGAAGAGGGCGTCCTCGACGAGCACGAGGCCCGCGACCACCGCGTACCCGACCGGACCGGACAGTCCGCTCAGCCAGGCGGTGATCGAGTGCATCAGCCACCCCGTTCCGGACCGGCGCCCCTCTCCGCCTCAATGTAACGCTCGGCGTCCCCGGCGACCCGGTGGTCCGAAGGGCGACGGACCCCGGCGCCAGGCCCTCGGCTCAGGTCAGGACCAGCGAGCGCAGCAGGTCGAGCTCGTCGAAGCCGAACCCGGCGAGGACGGCGGCGAGTTCGCAGGCGCCGGGGGCGAGCAGATCGACGATGGCCAGGACGTCCCGGCCGTCGGCGCGGTCGAGTTCCTCCAGCGCGCGGGGCAGGTTGCGGCGCCACAGGACAGCCGGTGCGGGCGGGCCGACGGAGCCGCGGTCGCGGTGGAGGGTGCCCTCCGGGGACACCCACAGGGGCGGGGCGTCGGCCGTGCGCGGGCCGAGTGCGGTGCGGTCGATGGTGGACGTGGCGGGGCGGTGCAGCAGGAGGCGGTGGTCCATCGGGCGGAACCCGTGGGCGAGGAACGCCCGGGTGGTGACCGGTCGGCGGTGGAGCGGCAGGCCGGGCAGGTGGGGCGGCCAGGGCGAAGGGTCGGTGAAGGCGGTGACGGCGGTCAGGCCGCCGCTCCGCGCCAGGACGGTCCGGACGAGGACCTCGGCCGCGTCCGCGGCCTCGCGGCAGTGCAGCCAGGCCACCCCGCCGGTGAGTCGGCCGGGCGTCGTCCGGCGGTGCACGGCCATCGCGCCCTGGAGCCGGCCGTCCCTGTCGTGGAGGACGAGGACCGTCCGGTCGGGCCGGCGGTCCCAGGCGACGGGTGCCGTCGCCGGGAAGGGCACGGCGGGCCGGTCGGCCGCGATCAGCCGGACCACCTGGGCCTGGTCCTCGTGGGTCGCGGGCCGGACCCGCAGCGCCCGTCCCGCCCCGGGGGACACCCTCATCGGGCTCCTGTCCACGTCCACGTCCATGTACCCGTCCATGTCCTCGTTCCGGCCGACCGCCGGCACGGTGGGTTCGGTGCCGACCGGGCCCCGGATGGGCGAGGGCACTCGGAGTCACCCGAACGGGTGACATTCGGCGGCCGGGGGACGGCCGCGCGGATCACCCGGTGACGGTCCGCTCCAGGAGGTCGAGGGCGCTCGCCAGGCTCTGCGGGCCCGCGGTGCCGCCCGGGGCGCCGGAGCGGCCCCAGCCGGGGCCGGTGGCCAGCACCAGGGCCCGGCCGCGGGAGCCGCGCGCGCCCCACGTGGAGTCGGCCACCCGCCGGACCAGCTCGTGGTCGGCGGTGGGCGGGAGCTGCGACCAGAGCATCACGGCGCCGGGGCCGATCCGGTGCACCGCGTCCAGCAGCGCCCTGGGCGGGACGGTCGCACCCAGCATCCGGAAGGGCAGCGCACGCTCGCCCAGGCCCGCCGCGGCCGCCTCCAGCGCCAGGCTGTGCTGCTCGTCGGGCATCGCGGCCAGCAGGACGGGCGGCGCGGGCCGCGGCCTGGCGGGCCGTACGGCCGCGGCGCGCAGGACGGTGGACACGTGCCAGGACAGCAGGTGCTCGACCTCGACGTACTGCTCGCCGGAGGAGGCCCACGTGCGTCCGGTCGCGCGCAGCGCGGGCATCATCACCTCGGTCCAGGCGTCGACGACCCCGAGCGAATCCACCACCTCCCGCAGGATCCGGGCGACCTCCGGGGAGTCCAGGCGGACGGCGGCCCGGGCCAGGCCCCGGCACTCGGCGCGGACCGCTCCCATCCGCAGCGCACGGCCGCCGGCCGGGCCGCGACCGGCCTCCGGCCCGGGCCGCGCGGCCTGCCCGGGCACCGGTGCGACGGCCTCGGTCGCGCGTTCGGTCTCGGCCTCGGCACCGGCACCGGCCGCGTGGTGGGAGGCCAGCGCCGCCCGGGCCGCTTCGGCCGGGCGCACACCGCGGGCCGCCAGGCGGCACATCGCTTCGAGCAGCGCGATGTCCTCGGGGCTCCAGCGGCGGTGGTGGCCGGGGTCGCGCAGCGAGGGGCCGATGCCGTAGCGGCGCTCCCAGGAGCGGATCGTGGTGGGGGACACCCCGAGGAGCCGGGCCACGCCGCCGGTCGGCAGGCCCGCCTGGTCGGTACCCATCGTTCTCCTCTCCCGGATGTTCCGGATGTCCCGGGCGTCCCGGATGCCCTGGGCGTCCCGGGCGTCCTTCGCCACTGCCATGATCCCCTGTCGGGCCCGGGCGTCAGGAGCCGTCGAAGGCCGTCCGCAGCCGCAGCAGCCCGTCCCGCATGCGGGTCTTCACCGTGCCCAGCGGCACCCCCAGGGCCCGGGCGATCTCACTCTGCGAGTACCCGCCGTAGTACGCCAGGACGAGCGACTCCCGCTGGACGCCGCTCAGCCGGGCGAGCGCGGACCGCACCCGGCGCGCGTCGAAGACCCGTTCGACCTGCTCGGCGACCGGTTCGGCGCCCGGCTCGCGGACCGGCTGCTCGCGCAGGGCCGCCCGCAGTTCGCGGTCGGCGGCGGCCTGCGCCGCCCGGACCCGGTCCACGGCGCGGCGGTGGGCGATGGTGAGCACCCAGGCCAGCACCGTGCCGCGGGCCGGCCGGTAGCCGGCGGCGGCGCGCCAGACCTCCAGCAGCACCTCCTGCGCGACCTCCTCGGCCTGCGAGGGGCTGCGCAGCGTCCGCAGCGCCGTCCCGTACACCGGTGCGGCCACGGTCCGGTACAGCCGTGCGTACGCCACCTGGTCGCCCCGGGCCACCGCGGCGACCAGGCGCTCCAGCTCCGCGGCCGGAGCCGGGACGACGGGGACGGCCGGGACGGCGGGGACGGCTGGGGAGAGGGAGGGGGACGGGCAGGCGTGCGTGGTCACCCCGGCACTGTGCAGCGTTTCGGTTTCCCGGCACCACCCGCAGCCTTTGTGCAGCGTTTCGCTCCACTCGGTGACGCCGCCCGCCGTCAGGCCCGGGTGAGCCCGCCGGCGCCGTCCCGACGCCGTCCCGACGGCGCCCCGACGGCGCCCCGACCGCCGGTAATTCGGTTGACCGGGCCGCGCGGTCGCGCTGCACTTCGGGGGGCGCCGCACGAGGTGGCGCCGGCAGTACGGGGAGGCAGCAGCACCGCATGGAGATCCGTTCCACGACCGACCAGGACCTCGACGTCTTCGTCGACACGCTTCACGCCGCGTTCGGGCGGTTCCCGGAAACCCCGAACGCGGACGGCGGCGGGGTCTGGTGGGCGGCGACCGAGATGGACCGCAACCTGCTCGCCGTGACGGCGGACGGGCGGCCGGTCGGCACCGCCGGGGCGTGCTCCTTCGAGCTGACCCTGCCCGGGGAGGTGGTCGTCCCGACCACGGGGGTGACGTCCGTCGGAGTCCTGCCCACCCACCGGCGCCAGGGCGTGCTCACCGCGCTGATGCGGCGTCAGCTCGACGACGTGCGGGCGCGAGGGGAGTTCCTCTCCGTCCTGCTGGCCTCCGAGGCCGGGATCTACGGCAGGTTCGGCTACGGTCCGGCGACGTACACCCAGCGGCTGACGGTGCCGCGCCGGCAGGCCGCCTTCGCCGCACCCCGGGCGCAGCGGGCGGCCGAGGCCCCGGCGGCCGGCTCGGTCGAACTGCTGCGGCGGGCCGACTGCGGGCAGATCGTGGAGGAGGTCTACGACCGTTACCGCCGCCGTCAGCCCGGTGCGCTGTCCCGGCCGCGCCGCTGGTGGGAGCTGGGCGCGGGGCAGGTCCCGATCGCCCCGACACCGCGCTACGTCGCCGTCCACCGGGACGCCGACGGAACCCCGGACGGGTACGCCAGCTACTCGCTCGGCGACGACACCCTGACGGTGGACGAGATCATCGCCGTCGACGACGCCGCCCACACCGACCTGGCCCGGTTCGTGCTCGGCCACGACCTGGTCTCCCAGGTCGTGTTCCGGCACTGCCCGCCGGAGCACCCGCTGCGCTGGCAGCTCGCGGACTTCCGCGCCGTCCAGCCGGGCGGCGAGACCGACTGGCTCTGGGTGCGGCTGCTGGACGTCCCGCGCGCGCTGACCGCGCGCGGCTGGTTCACCGACGGAGAACTGGTCCTGGACGTCGACGACCCGTTCCTCGGCGAGCACCACCGGTACCTGCTGACCGTCCGGGACGGGAAGGCCGAGTGCGTCCCGACGGACCGGGAGCCCGATCTGTCCCTGGACGTCCGCGACCTGGGCGCGGTCTACCTCGGCGGCACCGCCCCGAGCGCTCTCGTCCGAGCCGGGCACATCCGGGCCCATCGACCCGGCGCGGCCGTCCTCGCCGACGCCCTGTTCCGCGCCGAGCGCGCGCCGCACTGCCTGCACTGGTTCTGATCCGGCAGCCGCCACTCGGGATAGACACCGAACGCCGTTCCCCGCCCTGGTCGGGCGGGGAACGGCGTTCGGCTTTTCCCGGGTCGGGGCATCCCGAACCGCCCGTGGGGGAGGCCCGGTTGCCCTCAGGGACCAGGCCGGTTGCCCTCGGAGGACAGATCACGGCTGGTTACCGGCGGGTCGGTTTGGTTCGGACGGGTGCACGATGCAACAGTGTCCGTCGGGTATTGACATGATCACGGGATGTGAGGGGAGATGCGGGGGGAGCGGGAACTCGGAGACGAACGGGCCGGAAACGTTCAGTTTCCTTGCCGGATGTCGCTCAGGGTCCCGCTGACGTTGAGGAGTTCGTGGCACGTGGGCGCCTGCTTGCCCGAGGCCGGGGTGCCCGGCACCTCGCAGGTCACGTTCGCGGTCACCGCCTGGTCCTCGGGGACCTGGAGGGGAGTCACCCAGTGGTAGTCCTGGTTGCGGAAGGTCTCCAAGGCGATCGTGGTGATGGTCTTGTTGCCGGCCATGATGGTCACCAGTCCCTGGTCGCCCTGGAAGTTGGCGACCACGAGGTCCGTGATGTCGAAGACCTTGCCGTGCGGCACCTGGTAACTGCCGGTCGCGGCCGCGCCGTTCTCGGTCACGACGTCGATCGTGGCGGAGCTCTGCTGGCCGGTCCCCGGCACCGCCAGGCCGCCCGGACCAGGTCCGCCCTGGCTGCCGGGGCCGGTGGTCGGCTTCCCGGCGCCCGGCTTGGTCTGGCCGCCCGGGGTGCTCCCGTTGACGGGGCTGCCCGGCGTGTCACCGGCCGGGACACCGGCGGGCGGGGCCGGAGTGGCGTTCTGCTGGGCGACGGCCTTCTCGGCGGCCTGCTTCGCGGAGCTGCGTACCGCCGGGCGGACCAGGGCGAACCACGCCAGCAGCAGCGCGATCAGCGCCGCCAGGAGCGCGAGCAGCCACTTCGGGAAGATCGGCAGCTGGAGGAACTCGCCGTCCAGGAGCGGCTTCTGGACGGGCGTCGGCGCGGTATCCGGTGCGGCTTCCGGCTCCTTGGCCCCGTCCTTGCCGTCCTTCGCGGCCTTGTCGTCCTTCCCTCCCTTGTCGTCCTTGCCGTCCGCCCGCTCCTCCGGGCCCACCGTCACCTCGAACGGCCAGGTCGCCTGTTTGCCGAACCAGATCAGCTTGCGGGTGCGCGCCTGCACCCGCACCTCTCCGGACTCGCCGGGCTCCAGCCGCAGCTTCTCCGGCGTGACCCGGAACCGCAGGTCCTCACCGGCCTGTCCCGGAGTGAACGTCACACCGGTGGGAGCGTTGCCGAGGTTGCGCACCGAGGCCCGGTAGCGCCCGCGCAGCCAGCCGCGACGACGGCGCGGGGCCAGCGCGGCCTGCAGCTCCTGGAACGGCGTCACGGTGACCGTGGCCTCCGGCACCGTCACCAGGTCGGGGCGCTCGACCGGCAGCACCCGGATGCCGAGCGGGAACTCGCCGGCCCGGGTGGCGGGGGAGCGCGGCGGCGCCAGCCGGACCGTCACCGTCTCGGAGGTCCCCGGGTACAGCGACACCCTGGCCGGTTCCACCTTCGTCCAGCCGGCGCAGTCGCCGACCACCTCGAACGTGTAAGCCTCAACGATGTCAAGATCGTTGCGTACCGTCAGGGTCGTGGTGGCCACGCCACCGGGGGCCACCGTCAATGCTGGCAGGCCGAGTTCGGCGGATGTGGTCATAGCGTGACGGTAGGGCCGTACCGCGCCGGAGAAGAGGGCCGTACGGGCAAGCTGGGGGCCACACCCCTTGCCCGTACGGACCGACCGGAGACCCCGCCCGGTCCCGTCGCGGGCCCGGCCCGGCTCCGCGTGACCCGCCCCCAAGCCCCCGGCCGGCACTGCCTCGCGGTGCCCGGCCGTCACCCTCGCAGGCACTTGCAGAATGGAGCAGTTCGATGACGTCGACCGATACAACCCGTGAGGAAGTCGTCACAGCCCGCCGGACCGCGGTGGCACCGAAGCCCGCCGGCGCCGCCGTCCCGCGCGTACCCGCCCAACTGCGCGGCAGGCCGGCCCAGGTGCGGGTGGCGGTCTACGCGGAGGACCTCATCCTGCAGACCGGAGTGGTCCAGCAGCTGCGCCAGCGGCCCGAGGTGGAACTGCTGAGCGAGAGCGAGGCCGGGCAGGCCGAGGTCTCCCTGCTGGTGGTGGACTCGTTGACGGAGACGGTGACCGAGCACCTGCGGCGGCTGCGGCTCGCGACGTCGGGCCGGATAGGCCTGGTCGTGGGCCACTTCGAGGCCGGCGGGCTGCAGACCATCGTGGAGAACGGGGTCGCCGCCGTACTGCGGAGGTCCGAGGCCGACCAGGACCGGCTGGTGCACCTCATCACCGCCCTGGCCAACGGCGAGGGCGTGATGCCCGGCGACCTGCTCGGCGAGCTGCTCGACCGGATCGGGATCCTCCAGCGGACCATGCTGGACGGGCGGGGCCTGACCCTCTCGACCTTAACCGCGCGGGAGGCGGAGATGCTGAAGCTGGTGGCGGAGGGCTTCGACACCAGCGAGATCGCCGCCAAGACCTCGTACTCCGAGCGGACGGTGAAGAACGTGCTGCACGAGATCATCACCCGCCTCGGCCTGCGCAACCGGGCCCACGCGGTGGGGTACGCGATGCGGCGCGGCCTGATCTGACGGAAGCGGTGCCTCACCCGGCGGGGCGCGGCACCGCGTGGAGCGGGGAGCGCTCAGAGGAGCCCGAAGTCGAACTCCCCGCCGGCGACGGCGGTGATGAAGGAGCCGATGACCGACGTGTACATCCGACGTGCGGAGTTGCGCCTCGGCGCGGCCCTGGAGGGCCTCGCTCTCGTCCTCCAGGGGGCGACCGCGCGCCCGGAGGAGCACAACTGCGAGTGCCATTGGGGCAGCGCCGAAGAGCTCGCCCTCCTCAAGGTGCCGGGCGTGCGGCTCGATCCCGACCTCCTCCGGCGGACCTGGCAGGCCCCCGACTGGAGCGACCACGGCTCGGTGCTCCGCCGCGTCCTGCCTCAGCTCGCGTGCGCCCTCGTCGACAGCCGGTCCGAGTCGTCCCGGTACCAGGACGAGATCGGTCTCTCGCTCGCCCGCGGGCGCTGGCAGGAGTGGCCCCGGGAGCAGGCCGCGGCCGTGCGGGAGTTCCTGCACGCGTTCTGGGCCCACAGCCTCGTCACCGCCGACCCCCTCGCGGACGCGCACGGGACCCTCGTCCTGTGCGTCGAGGCGTCCGGCGAACTGAGCCCCTGGCTCGACGTCTGGGAGGCGCTGGAGCATCCGACGGCCGACCGGAACCTCGCGGAGGCCGTCGACGCGTGGGACTACGACCTGCTCGTCGACCAACTCCCCTGGAGGACCTGGCACGACAAGGACGCCATGGTGGCCGTGCTCACCGCCTGGCTCACCCGCCACGCCCCCGCCCGGCTGAGGGCGCACGACGCACCGGAGGACCTGCTCCACCGTCTGCGGCTGATCGGTCTCACCGGGCCCGCCCGCTGGGACGATCCGCATTGGCCCCACTACAGCTACTGACGGTGGGAGTGGAGGCCCCGGGCCGGGCGCTGCCGGGCGGAGCTAGGGTCTGCGCATGCTCCTGTGGATCAACGGCCCGTTCGGCGCCGGCAAGACTCAGACCGCGCACGAGATCCGGTGGCGCCTTCCGGGCAGCGTCATCTGCGACCCCGAGCACGTGGGTTTCGGCCTGCACCGGATGATGCCGCCGTCGATGCGCGGGGACTTCCAGGATCTTCCCGCCTGGCGGCAAGGTGTCGTCGACGTGCTGGACCGAGTCCTCACCGATCACGACGGTGTGGTGATCGCACCGATGACGGTCGTGGAGCCGGTGTACTTCCGGGAGACCGTCGGTCGGTTGCGGGAACGCGGCCATGACGTCCGCCACTTCACCTTGCTGGCCGAGCGCGCCACGGTGCTGCGACGGCTGCGTGAGCGCGGTTTCGGGCACGTGGTGCAGTTCGTGGCAGGGAAGGACGCCCCGCTGCGCCGGGAGAGCTTCGCCGTGTCGAAGCTGGACGTGTGCCTGGAGCGTTTGCGCGAGGAGGAGTTCGCCCAGCACGTGTGGACCGACCGGCTGACGGTCGCCCAGGTGGCCGACCGCATCGCCGCCGCTTCGGGGCTGACGCTCGCGCCGAACACCGAGGGCGTTCTCCGGGGGCGCGTCCGCCGGGCCTGGACAGGGGCCCGGCACATCCGGTTCGACTGAGCTCCGGCGGCTGAGGCGCGCACGGGAAGTCGGCCGGGCCGACTTCTCACGCGAGGTGAGGGCGGGCTGCCCTTCGGGGACACCGGTTGTTTCCCCCGCCGAGGGTGCCCGGGCTCTCCCGCGGCACGCCCGCGGCGGGGAGACTGCGGGCAGACCGCCCCTGCAACCTGTGAGGTCGAGCGTGATCGGCGCCACCGCCACCCCCCGCTCCGCCCGGCGGCCGGCCCGGGCCGCCGTCGCGGTGCTGCTCGCGCTCGCGACGGCCCTGGTGACCCTGGCC